>JBGPNU010000030.1:0-16306 GCA_041487675.1 Binatus sp. (SeqCode) | reverse complement strand
TTGGTGTTGCGATTTAGATAGTGCAGGAGGCGGCGGGCCGGGCTGGCAAGCCGCGCTAGGCCCGCGTCCATGCCCTCCATCACGTCGCGATTGCGGATCATGATTTGGACCAGCGCGGTCAAATCGTCGGTGGTCCACGATCCGGCCATGTAGGCTTCGCCCGCGCCCATGCTGCCGCCGAGCGCGAGGTCCGAATAGAAACGCTGGTCCAGAACTCGAATCGTTGCGCACAATTCCGCGCCGGAAATGTCATCGGAAATGTTTTGGGAAATATTTTGCCCGAACGGGATGCGCTCATCGCCGTCTTCGATCACGATGCGCCCGCGCTTGATGCCGGCAAGGCGCGCGAGCACCGCGCGGCGCGCAAACCGCTCGATTATCGCAGGACGGCGCGTCCGCGCCGCATCGACGCCCGACGCGACAATGGAACCGGACTCGCGCATCAGGCGACCCTTTCGGAATCAGCCGGCTCGGTAGCAGCAGGATGTGTGCGCGCCGCCCTCTTGAGCGCGGCGTTTTGAAGCGCGGGAGAGATTCGGCGATCGCCGTCGGCGCCGCGATGTACCATCGCGATCGTTCGGATCGCCGCCGGCATGTCCGCTCGAACTACGCGAGGCCTCAAGTCAACGAGGTTTTCGTCGAGCAACTGACTCGGCACCTGGCGGAGATCCCAGATGATCCCGGCCGCTTCGAGCATCTTGAGAAGGTAGTAGGTGATGTCAATCTCCCACCAGAAAAACCCGTTGCGCGCCGCAGCCGGGTAGTGATGGTGGTTGTTGTGCCAGCCTTCGCCGAGCGTGATCATCGCGAGCGTGAAGCTGTTGCGGCTGTCGTCGCCAGTCTCGTAGCGGCGCCGGCCAAAGACGTGCGCGAGCGAGTTGATCGTAAACGTGCCGTGCGCGAGCACCACCGTCGAGACAAAGAACCCCCAGATGAGCATCTGTGCGCCGGTAGTGTGCAGGCCCGGAGCCTCGCGCTTAAGGAGCGCACCGAGTCCGAAGAGCGCGAAGCCGAGCGCCGTGGGCACCAGCGCGTCGAACCGATCGAGGAACATCAGTTCGGGAAATTTCACGAAATCGCGCACCACGCGAAGTTCCGAGCGGAAATTCGACTCCGAGGTGATCCACCCGATATGGCTCCAGATGAAACCGTGCTGGCGCGGCGAATGGACATCGTCGGGCTCATCGGAGCGTTGATGATGCAAGCGATGATGGGAAGCCCACCAGAGCGCTCCGCGCTGCACGGAGCTCGCGCCCATCACGGCAAAAGCGAATTGCGCGATGCGCGTGGTCTTGAACGAACGATGGGAGAAATAACGGTGGTAGAATCCGGTAATCGCGAACATCCGGATGAAATAGAGGGCAATCGCGACGCCAACCGCGACCGGACTCCATCCGACCCAGATTATTCCGAGGCACATCAGATGGACCGCGACGAACGGGATGCATCGGAACCAGTCGGTCTTTTGAGGACCGTCGGCCAAGGGAGTGCCGCCTGCTTGAGTGTCGAACCATCGCGCGAGCGCGACGAGATATTTGCGAGTTGTAGCTGAGGTCATCCTGTCTCCAACGCCTGCCAGCCCGGACCTGCACGACGCACGTTGATAATGCCCAGATTTGCGAGTCTAAGTGAACAAGCGCAGGAGTATGTACTTAACGCAACTTCCTCGATCGGGCGGGAAGTGTCGGGACAGCATGGGATCACCCGCTTCCTTTCGATCTGGGGTCAGCCGCCGACCGGACGCTTCTTTGATTGCGCCTTCTTGATAGCTTCTTTCCGGTTGCCCTCAATCGGGAGGACTCCGGGCGCAGGACCGGGACAGCGTTTAGGCTTTGCGCTTTTTGGCCATTGTTTGATTCCGGCTACATATCGGCTACGATTCTGTCGCCGTGCCGGACGCTGGCGACAATCTACACCACTTCGAATTTGACCTCGACCGTGGCATTCGTGCGCAAGTTGTTGAGAAATTGGAAGCAAGTCCGCTTCTCCCATTAGCGAAAGGCGTGGGACCGCAGGCCAGCGGAATCTACGCCCTCTACTTCAGGAAAAAGCTCGTTTACATCGGCAAGGCGTCGAAGGGCACCACCAAAAGTAAGCGAACACTGCGCGGTCGGCTCAGTGAGCACGTCGCAAAGATCGGGAGCCGAGAAAATATTACACCGGCCGACATGAGGTGTCGGTATCTGACATTTTCCAGCGAATGGTGGGTGTTCGCGGCTGAGTTTGCGCTGATGACGCACTACCAACCAGAATGGAACGCGAGCGGTTTTGGAAGCAAGGTGCCGGGCGTGGGCCGTCCTGGAACGCATCGCGTGAGTCGATGGAACGAGTTATTCCCGAAGAATCCCGGATGACTGTCGCTCGCAGTCATCCCCGTTACGGCACACGATCCAAAAACAGTGACGCTTTCTGGCGTGATGAGCTTCTTTCCACTTGGTCGAAACCATCGGCCCATTCCGAACTTTGACAATCAAGTCGCACACGGTAAATCCAGCCTCTTCTGCCATTCGCATGAAGTCGCAGTGCGGCCATTTCGATTTGTGGTTATTCACCATGTCCGTGATCTTTGCGAGCAGTAGGCCGTCCGGTTTTAGTACCCGCTTGGCCTGTTTCAAAAATGGCGGATACAGATAACTCAAGTTCCAGTCCTGCTCCTTACCGCACTCCACGGTCGCGCCGAAGTCCACGTCGAATCGCTTCGTGCTCTTATCTCGACCTTGCGGTCCGACGTGCGGCGGATCGTAGACAACGGTTCCGAATTTTGCAGACGGTACGCCCGTCATTTTGCGATTATCCCCGACGATCATCGGCTTGTACTGCGGATCAATATCCATCGACACGGCGCACCGTTTCGAGCCTTTCCAAAATCGCCCGGCATTGTAGGTCGCATCCAAAATCGGCTCAGACGGGATGGTTGCATAGAACTTGAACATCGCTTCGAGCAGGTCGCCGTCGCTCCCTTCCCATACGCTGCTGATTGGTTCATAAGTCGATGCGCCGTTTAGAGACGGTCCTTGGTGGTTAGCGCGGAACACGTTGCCTGTTGTGCGCCCGGCGCCATTAAATATCAACGGTAAAGTTCGAGATTTGTTCACAGCATCAGAGTGGCCTGTTTGCGCGGCACGGATCAAGGGTTTCGCCTTTTGTTCTAGTTGGGCTAAGTACATGATCCCGGAACAAGCACCGAGTCGCTTCATTTGACAGGCGCAAGCATCTCGATGTCGTCGAAGTGGGCGAAGTCGATGTAGCGGGTGCCGTCGGGTTGGACTTTTAGTACGTCGGCGAAGCGGGCGCTCCAGACGATTTCTTCGAGCCGGTACGAATGGCGGGCGTGGACGGTTTGCGAGAAGGTCTGATCGAGCCCGGTAATCGACACGACAAGCTCGGGCGAGCTCGGGGCCAGCGACTCGGGGGTCTGTCCGAAGAACGGGCTGTCTTCGGTGATCAGATGGACGGCGGTCCATGAGAGCATGAACAGGGGGGAGCGATTTCGCGTCGTCGGGAGGTCATAGAAGCGGCGGATCGATTCGCCCTCGAGGGTGACTTCCTGGCGGCCGAAAACGACATGAATCTGCGCCTCGACGATGCGATTGGCGCGCATATTGGCCATCCGAATCAGCAGGCTGGTTTGTCCATCGCGCGGTCCGATGACAGCGTAGCGGCTGAATCTGACGCGCGCCGTCGGCCGCGAGAACTTCGAGAAGGTCAGCCCGGTCATCATCGCAAGTCCGAGCAGGCCGAACAGCGCTTCGATCGAAACCAGGATGTTGGAAAAAGGCGTGATCGGCTCCATCTTGCCGTAGCCGATCGTCGCCATGGTCTGGATGCTGAAAAAGAACATGTCGGCAAACGAGCCGGAATGAGTGTTCTCGATTCCGCCGTCCGAGTAGTAGCCGATTGCAAACAGCAAATTTGCGAGGACGAAAAATCCGCCGATGAGCGCAATCAGCACCGGCCACGAAGCGGTGAGCATGTAGTGGTAGAGATCTTCGAGCGCGCGGCCTGCCCTCTCCGAAACGGAGCCATCGCGGGTGGGTGCCTTGGGCACGGATCGAGTTGCCATCGCGGCAGAATATAGCCGACGCCAAGCCACCGCGTCACTGGCGAAGAAGAACTGATCCGGTCGCACGAATGCGGATCAAATCTTCCCATAACCTCGCACAAGGTTCGGACTTCACGGAGTTTGGAATGCGGACCCTCACCCGACGCCCCGCGTCGGCCTCTCCCTGTCAGAGAGAGGCTATTTGCTAGCGCGCGAACGCTACTTTCAGCGCATCGGCAGCTTGCCGCTGGCCCTCTTTGCCCTTGTCAACCGCGTCGGCGAAACTAATGAAGCCGTGGGTCACGCCCTCGTAGCGCGTGCAGGTGACCTTAACGCCGGCGCTGATCAGGCGCTGCGCGAATCGCTCGCCTTCGTCACGCAGCGGATCGTGGCTCGCGGTCAGGACCAGCGCGGGCGGCAGACCCGCGAGGTTTTTGGCGCGCAGCGGAGACGCGTAGGGATTGGTCTTTTCAGTATCCGAGTCGAGGTAATGGTTCCAGAACCATCCCATGTCGGCGCGCGAGAGCACGTAGCCATCGGCGGCGAATTCCTTTTGCGAAGGGGTGTCGAGCGCGCAGTCGGTCACCGGATAGAAAAGTAGCTGAAAGCCGATTGAAGGACCGCCGCGATCGCGCGACATCATCGAAACCACAGCCGCGAGATTTCCGCCCGCGCTGTCGCCGCCGACCGCAAGCCGCGCCGGGTCCGCGCCGAGTGAGGCGGCATTTTCGGAGACCCATTTCGTCGCCGCGTAGCAATCCTCGGCGCCGGCGGGGAAAACGTGCTCGGGTGCGAGCCGGTAATCGACCGATACAACCACGCATCCCGCGCTGTTGGCGAGCGCGCGGCATCCGCGGTCATGACTCTCCAAATCGCCAAGCACCCATCCGCCGCCGTGAAAATAGACCAGCACGCCCATCGGTGGATTTCCCTCGGGAGTGTAAACGCGCACCGGGATCTGACCGGCCGCGCCCGGGATGTGACGATCCTCGACCCGATAGATCGCCTCGGGCGGTATCGGATTGGCGGCGAGCAATGCCTGCATCTTGGCGCGCGCCTGCTCGGGCGTTTCTGCGCGCAGGAACATTGGTCCGGCCGCGTTGAACATATCGAGCAGGATTTTCATCTGCGGATCGAGAACTGCCTTGGCAGCCATGTGGGTCTCCTTGGAGAGCGCGCGGTCGGCGAAGCTCGGCGCTGGTCAAGATGCTTATGCGAGAATACTTAAGTTACGCGATGCTGACAGCGCAAGCCGGAAATGCGCGCGTTACTCCGCATAGTGACGGAAGTCGGCGCGCCAATGCGCACGGAACCACGGCTCTCCGTCGCGGGTGCCATAGACGTCGGCGCTGACCCTCATATCTTCACCGCCGATCCGACAGTCGAGATGCGTGGTTTCGTCCACCGCAAAGGTCGGCGCGGAAGGATTCCGGCCGCTGCCGTACTCGTCGAAATGAAGCTGCGCGAGCATCGACGCGTAGGCGCGTCCGTCGGTCGTGACCGGCACTACGTTGCCGTGGGGATGGATGATCTTCTCGTTCGGCGCGACGCCAGTCTCGGTAAAAGTCAGCGTGAACGGCCGGTCGCCGATGCGTTTGTAGCAGAGCCGATAGGTCTTCGGCGTCCAGAAACCGATTTTGTGCGCGCCCGGCTCGCGGCGAATCCAGTCGAGCTGATCGACCTCTCCATGCCAGCATCCGCGGAAGACCGCGGGCAGCACCGGACTCGATTGCGTCGTCATGGGAGCGATGTAACCGGGCGCGACGTAGGGGCGAGGCGCTGTAGGAGGAGGCGAGGCAGGTTGCGCCGGCGGCATGAACAACTGCGGCGGGAGCAATTGAATCGTATCGCCATTGTCCGAGCCGCCCGGAGTAGTCCACCAGGGTGGCGGCGCCTGACGCGGCGGAATATACGGCTGGTTTTGTTGAGCCGGCCCAGGAACCTCGAGAGTCGATTGCGCACGCGCGTCGCGCTCGGGAGTCGCAACCAGTCCGAGCATGACCACTGAAAACGCGACAACCGCGATTGATAAAACGATATGAGTACGCATCCGATGGCTTCGATCAATCATACTACAATGCATATCGAATGCCGCCGCGATCGCGTTCGTCGCCGCTGGATTGCCTGCCATGGCGCAGCTAGCATCGAAGCAAATCAGAACAGATTACCGATGAATGGCCAGAAAAAATGAGCGATCAAAACGTCAATTTCGAAGCGGCATGGGCAATCAGCCAGGCGCCCGCGACCGGACGCCGTGCCCAGGCGCATCGACTAGCAGACGCGATGCGCCGGGTGATCGACCATTTGGTGCAGGTCGCCGCACCGGAGCAAGATCTCGCAGCCGCCGCGGACGCGTTGGAGCGCTACGCCAAGCGGCTGTCGAAATATCCCGTTTCGCGCAGTTACGAGGGTTTCGCGGAGAGCGCGAACGCCGGCGATCCGCACGCATTTTTCGATCACAGCCCGCTGATTGGAATTGCAAATCCGCTCGCGCCGCCAATTCGCCTCGCCGTGCTTGGAAACAAGGTCGAGGGTCACGTGACCTTTGGGGTTGCTTACGAAGGGCCGCCTGGGCACGTGCACGGAGGGTTTCTCGCCGCCGCGTTTGACGAAGTTCTTGGGATGGCGCAGTCGCTGACCGGAAATCCGGGGATGACCGGGACGCTTACGATTCGTTATCGGCGGCCGACGCCATTGCTGACGGAATTGGTCTTCGAGGCATATGTCGATCGGGTCGAGGGGCGCAAGATTTTCACGCATGGAACCTTGTCCGCGAACGGCCAGCTCACGGCCGAGGCTGAGGGACTGTTCATCGCGGTCGGACAGGAGCGCTTCGCCGCGATGGCCGCGATGGTGACCGAGCGCGCAAATTCATCGCACGAAAAATCGCGGCGCGAATCGCAGCGCAAATCACACGACCAGAAGTAGCCGCGCCGAATCTGGCGGAGTTGGATCAGTCGGGGCGGACTAATCCAGACAGACCCACGAACAACAGCGGCGTGATAGTCCATCCCGCCAGGATGTGCACCCACAGGTACCATCTAAGAAACCGGCTCGGGAGCGAACTGGAATCGAGCGGCTCGCCCCCGCGCCTCACTCGGCCGCGCATCCCATGGCGCGGATTGGGCCGCCAGTATTTATCCTGGTGCAACTCGACCACGGGTAGAAAATTCTCGAGCGAATAGACAAACGGATTGAACATCGGATAGTGCGGCGGCGCTTCTCCACTGGCGACGAACTCGCGGTATGCGGCCTCTTCGGTCGGCGTGACAATGCGTAGATAGTAGCCCGTTCCGAACAAAATAGTCCCAAGGACGACGAATCCCGCAATCCACCAGAGCGCCCGGAGCGGCCGGTAGCCAAAGCCGATTGTAACTTCGAGCATCACGTTCCAGGCGCGCTGGAAGCGGTTCAAATGACCGTAGTGTCGGAGCGCTATTTCCTTGGCGATTCGAACTTCGGTCGCGCCTTCGTCGCGGCCGGCCTCGCTCAGCACTTTCGCCAACTGGCGAAACGGTTGGGGGCGATAGTCCGGCGGCTGCAGTGCAAGCCATTTGAGGCGCGCGACCGCATCGCCGGGTCCTCCTGCGATCTCGCCATATACGAATCCGTTGACGATTAGATTCCCGGGCGCCGGCCAACTCGCCTCGTCGTCCCAGATTGCACCGGCGCGCGTGTTTTCCAGATCGAGCGTCGTCTTCGGCGTGTGCTTCACTTCGACCCAGTAGAGTGTCCCGTCGATCGTCGCGCGCTCCGCGGTCAGGCCGCCGTCGCCCTCAAAGACAACGTCGTGGAAGCTCAGGTCGTGGCCGATTTTCGCCAGCCGCGCGTCCACGATGCCGTTGGTGGTAAAGCGCTCGTGAAAGAGCACGTCGCCGCCGATATTCGCCTCGACGAGGTTGACCGTGTCGGTCCCGCCGTCCATGATGCGCGCGCCCGTCAAGTCCAGCGCGCCCTCGATTTTCGCGCGCGTGAAACTCATCGCACCGTAGTCGCCCAATTGAAACGACAGGTCGCGGTGGGTGATTGACATGTCGCCTACTATGGGCCCGGTGCGCGAGCGCCGCACCTCGAAGTCCTCCAGATGCGCCGACGACAGATCGATTCCGTCGGGCACATAGCACTTGACGAGCGTGATTGGCTTATCGACGGTAGCGTAGGAAAGATCGAGTTTGCCGGCGATCCGCGCGCCCGCGAGTCCAAGGCCGCTCGGATGAACGAATCGCGAGGCGCCGGGCTCGCTGGTGAGCCAGCTGATAATGTCGGCGCGCACTGTGCGCTCGGGTCCCCAATGCTCTGCTTGCGCAGTGTCATTGGCGTGACTATCGGGATCGTCGTCGGGGCCGAGCCACGCGAGCGCGCGCATTGGGGCGGCGCGCAGGAGTTTTCGCTCGGCCGCGGTCAGCGCGGTGCCGAACTTCTTCTGCGCCATCGCCTCGAGCGGCGCATTCTGGCTCTCCGATCCGGCGAACCCGTCGGAATTTGTGGCGTGCGCTCCAGCGGCTAGCGACAGCGATGGCGCGCAAAGCAGGAACGCCATCGCGATCGTGGCGGCGATTGCTTTTCGCTCTATGAACATTGCGGGAACCAACCCTTCGACGCCGACGCGGTGCAACGGTCGCACCGGGGGAATATCAGCGGGGAGCCAGAAGATGCAACCGCGTCGAGCGAATCGGCGCCAACCTGACGCGCGCGGACATTTGCTTCGATCCGGGTGACGATGGTTAGAGTCTCTGTTGCGCCCAAAAATTTCGGAGGAGTCGCGCGTGGAAGCTGCACAAAGGGAGAGACTGGCCGCGCTGCTGGCCGAGGTCCGGGTCGCAATCCTTGTAACTCAAGGCGAGCAATGGCCCACGGCGACGATGCAGGCGTTTGCGGAAACGGCGGCGCTCGATTTGATCTTCATCATGAATGACAGCTCGGAGAAGTTGCAAAATCTGCTGACGCATCCTTACGTCACGGTCTATGTGGACGCTCGCGAACGGGGCAAAATTGAAACGTTTGAGATTTCGCGCGTGCTGATCCAGGGAATCGCGAGTGAAGTCGCGCGCGACGGGCCGGAGTGGGAGCCGCTCAAGGCCGTTCTGCTGAAGAAGTGTCCTTTCGAGGCGCCGTTTTTCAAGTATCCCACGCTCAAGATGATGCGGGTCAGGCCTCGCCGACTCTCCTACGCGGGCGCGGACCGATTTGCGTTCAAGGCCGAATTCTGAGAATTGCGGGCTCGCATCGCCGTGCTATAAGAGGAGAGCTGCGCGCAGCGATGTTCCATTGACTACTCTCGCCGACAAAATTGCACCCTACGCCGACGAGTTTCGGCGCAACGGCTTCGTCATGGTGCCCGACTTGCTGAGCGCTCAAGAACTCGATCGATACGGCGCGGCCGTCGATGAAGCAGTGGCTCGGCGCAAGCGATTCGACACGCGCAAACTCGGCGAGAAGTCGGCATACGAACAGTCGTTCATCCAGTGCATCAATCTGTGGGAAGACGCGCCGGCGGTTCGGCCCCTCACGTTTCATCCGATCGTATGCGAGACGGCGGCGCGCCTGCTCGGCGTCGAGGCGATCCGTTTGTGGCACGATCAGGCGCTCTACAAGGAAGCGGGCGGGCGGCTGACGGACCCGCATCAGGACCAACCGTACTGGCCGATGGAGGAGACCGACACGATCACGGCGTGGATTCCGTTCGACGGCTCTTCGCTTGCGACCGGATGCATGGGCTATGTGCCGGGCTCGCACGCGGTTGGGCTGAGAGAATTTGTGAACATCTTTAAGCCGGAGGATGCGCTCGAAATCCTGAAGAGGCCCGAGATTAAGGACACGCCGCCGGTTTGGGTCGAAGTGCCGCGCGGCGCCGTCGCGTTTCATCACGGACTGACGGTGCATATGGCGAAGCCGAACACCGGATCGCGGACCCGGCGCGTGCATACGATGATCTTTTTCCGCGACGGATCTACTCGGAAGACTTCATTCCCGCATGACTCCGTGGAGCGCTACGGCATCAAGATTGGCGGTGCGATCGACAGCCCGGTGACGCCGATCGCATGGCCGCGAGCGGCCGGCGACCTGCCCGAACCACCCGATGCGCCAATATCCGAGATGTACGCGAAGGCTGTGGCGCTCGGCGCGTTCCCCGACAAGAGCAAACGCGCTCGGTCGTAAAGCGGTCTGCAACTCTTACCCGGAAGCTACTTGCAGCTGACGCTCTTGACTACGCGGCGACCCTCGCCGCCGAAGCGAACGTTGCGCTCGTAGGTTACATCGCATCGCGTGACGCCCGCCGGCAATCGCCGGTAGATCTGCGCGGTAGTGTTCGCATAATCGCACTGCAGCCAGTAACCGCTGTCACTTTTCGCCAATTTCCAGGTTTGGAAGACGGTGTCACTGCTCGTTTGCTCGTTGTCGGGCAGGAGCGATGCCTGACTCGCGGGTGGACCGTCGAAGATAGTGACTCCCGCAATCGCGGTATTGTAGCCGGAGTAAGCAACCGTCCAGTCCGCATCCGGCGCCGACGCTTTCTGTTCGACCGCGAGGGTTGGCGGACAAGTCGCCTCGGCGCACGCGAGATGCGGCGCCGCAATCGCGCACGCGAACGCGATCAGATTGAACGTGATTCGCTTCATCTCGCACCTCCCGGCAGAGGCGCAAGTTTAGAACGCGGCGCGAGGAAAAACGAGCGCGGGGCGGAACCGCGAAACTGGTTCGCATTCCACCCCGCTCGGAGGAGACATGTGGCTTGCGGCGCTTGAGCAGGCCAGCGCGGATGAGCCCAAGGTTATCGCTCGGTTCTGGTTCTCTTGAAATATGGCCGCGCCGGTCCCGCGATTATGACAACCGCGATAGCCAGTCCGGCCAGCAACGAGACTGCTTCCATCATCATCTTACTAACTCACTTTTCACGAGCGCGGCGTTGGTAGCCCGCGTTTTCAGAAACGCAGGGAGGAGCCGGTCGAATCGTAGCGAAAGACCGGTACTTCCCGTGCGTGGTATGCGATGCGTTTACGCGAGGCTCGCGAAGGAGAGAACGATGTAGGCCAGGGTCAGCAATGCGAACATCGCACCCGGCAGTTCGCTGAGCAAACTGTTCTGCGCGATACGGTCGGCAGCAACAGTGTCCGTCTGCTCCTTCACCTGCTGAAAGCCCGCGAGTCTTGCCTGATTAATTGTGGTAGCAGCCATTTTTCCTTCCTCCGCAACATTCGTTACAGGGGGGCAGAGCAAGCGCGATGCCAATGTCCGAAGTGTGCATTTCATTGGATAATTTTCCGCAGGCGCAGTCCGTACGATTTGCGATTCGCAAAAGGTTGGCCGCGTCTCGCGAAAAAGTCAGCTAGTTTCCGCAGGTCCGACGCTCGAATCGATGCGATCGCGCAAGCAGTTGAACGACTGCATGCAGCAAAATCGCACGATCGAGGGCTATCGCTGTCCGCTGGTGCTGAATGGGGTCGCGGCGGTGTGCAGCGGATGCTCCTTCAGGAAGCTCAGCATCTTGTCGTTCCAACCCGCCGGCCAGCGCAGGTGATGCACCGCGCCGCGCAGACTTGCGATGCTGCCGACTTTGCCATTTGCCATCTCGTCGGTACCGCAGGTGTCGTCGCATGCGGTGACTTGCCGCCCTGACGGATCGAGGATGATGTCGAGGGCGCTGTCGCCGAGCGTGCGTAGCCGAGTCGCGAATCTGCTCCCGCTCGGACAAATCCCCCCGATGTCGCAATCGTTGCGAACGTGCATCAAGGGGACATGCGGATTGAAGACTTGCAACTCGGCGACCGTGCGGGGAGTAGCCGCGACCGCGGTCTGCGGACATAGATCGTCGAACGCGCCGAACGGGTCCGGCGCGGAGTAAACCGCGGCGGCGGCAATCCACGGCCGATTCAGCGCATACAGCATCGCCATCGCGGCGCCGTTGGACCAGCCCATCACGTAGATTCGATTGCGATCGACTTTGCCGGCGGCGACGTTCTCCTGGACGAAATGATCGATCGCCGCGGCGTCCTGATTTTCGCGGTACACGGTGCCGGCCACCGTCACATCGCCCGACGGACTCAACTGCCGATACCAGTTGTCCCATCCAAGCCCGTTCGAATCGATACCGGGATAGAAATGCGTGGTGTAGCGGCCCTCCGGCGCGAGCATGATGAAGCCGGGCTTTTTCCCGCCGAGATCCGCCTTGTCGATCAGTCGAAAAAGCCCGGTGAGCCGTATCGAATCAGCGGTCGCGATCGAGCCGTGAAGAAAAACTACCAGCGGGAGCGGATCCTCTTTGCTGGCGGACGCGGGCTCGTACAGACACGCGTCGCGCTGGTTGCCGTCCGCATCGGTCCACGGGCCGAGCACTATCCCGCCGAAGCAGATCGGATTGTGCGAGGAAAAAAAGCTCGCGTAGAGTCCGTGATTCACCTCGGCCGGGGCGTCTCCGAACGGACCGCATTCCGATCCGCCCGCAACATCGAGGCTCATCACGACCGCCAACAGACCAATCAACGTGCTCGCCAACACTTTCATACATTCATACTGCTGAAGTCAGGCGCGAGTTGCGAGCATCGCGTTCGGTCGGTTGACCGCGTTGGTCCACTCGGCCTTTAATGCCGGTCATGGCTGGAATTGTTTCCTACGGTTCATACGTCCCATATCGGCGGCTCAAGCGATCGGCGATCGCGGCGGTCCTTGGCACGCCCGCCGGCAAAGGCGAGCGCGCTATCGCGAGCTTCGACGAAGACAGCGTCTCGATGGCAGTCGAGGCGGTTCGCGATGCGCTCAAGGCTGCGCCTCCCATAGACGTTCAGGCGCTTATCTTCGCAACCACGACTCCGCCGTACGCGGAAAAACTGAGCGCCGCGGTGATCGGCGCCGCCGCGATGCTGCCTGCGGAGATACGCGCATCGGATATGACCGGCTCGGTACGCGCGGGACTGTCGGCGCTGTTGCAAGGCGCCGACGCTGTTAGCGGGGGCGCCAAGCGTGCGATCGTCGCGATTTGCGATTGCCGTCTCGCGGCGCCCGAGGGCAAAGCCGAACAGACCACTGGCGATGGCGCGGTCGCATTCGTACTCGGCTCGGAGGACGTGATCGCCGAAATCGAGGCGAGCAGTTCGCTCACGCGCGAGTTCCTCGACACCTGGCGCGCACAGGGCGAGCGTTTCGCGCATTCCTGGGAAGAGCGCTTCACGCTCACGCAAGCGCATGCGCCGTTGCTGGGCAGCGTGATCAAGAACGTTCTGGAAAAGGGCAAGGTCGCGCCGGGCGATCTCTCGACGATAATTCTCGACACTCCCAACCCGCGCGCCGTGGACGAAATCGCACGCGCGCTGAAGATCGATCGCGCCAGGTTTTCCGACTCGTTCGCGTTGACTATAGGACAGACCGGCGCCGCGCACGCGGGCCTGATGCTCGCCGCCGCGCTGCCGTCCGCCAAGCCGGGCGACCGGATACTGGTAGCCACGGTAGCCGACGGCGCCGACGCGATCCTGCTCCGCGTCACGCCGGCAGCCGCGAACTTCAAGCCGGTGCATTCGGTGGGCCGCATGATCGAGTCCAAGGGCGACGTGTCTTACGCGAACTATCTGAAGTGGCGCGAGATTCTGCCGACCGAGCCGCCGCGCCGGCCCGATCCCGAGCGGCCCGCGGGACCGCCGATGATGCGTTCGGAGAAGTGGAAGTTCGGCTTTATCGGTTCGCGATGCACCAATTGCGGGACGCCGCAGCTTCCGCCGCAACTGGTCTGCGTCAAATGCCATCAGCGCGGCAAGATGGAGCCGTATGGATTTGCGGATCGGACCGCGAAAATCGCGACCTACGCGATCGACAGGCTCGCCTATTCTCTGAATCCGCCGACTGTTAACGTCGTAATCGACTTCGCCGGCGGCGGCCGCTTCCTGTGCGAGATGACCGACTGCGAACCCGACAAGGTCGCGATTGGCGACGAAGTCGAAATGACGTTTCGGCGGCTCTTCACCGCCGACGGCGTCAACAACTATTTCTGGAAAGCGCGCCCGAGGCGCTAAGGCCGAGGAGAACATTATGGCAAGCAGAGGAATCAAGGACCGCGTCGCAATCATCGGGATGGGATGCACCAAGTTCGGCGAGCATTGGGACAAGGGGACGGAAGACCTCCTGGTGGATGCCGCGTACCAGGCCTATGAATCGGCGGGCGTCGAGCCGGGCGACGTTGACGCGTACTGGCTCGGCACCATGGGTTCGGGAGTCTCGGGCCTGACGCTCTCCGAGCCGCTCAAGATTCAGTACAAGCCCGTGACCCGCGTCGAAAACATGTGCGCCACCGGATCCGAGGCGCTTAGGCAGGCGTGCTACGCGGTCGCGTCGGGAGCGTTCGACATCGCGATGGCGATCGGCGTCGAGAAGCTCAAGGACTCGGGCTACTCGGGATTGGTTATCAACAATCCGCCTAACGACGGGACCGAGGGCAGCATGACGGCGCCCGCGTCGTTCTCGCTGCTGGCGCCCGCGTACTTCAAGAAGTACGGACTCGACCCAGATAAGGGCAAAGACGTACTGACTCGGATCGCGTGGAAGAACCATAAGAACGGCGCGAAAAATCCCAAGGCGCAGTTCCAGAAGGAAGTTTCGCTCGAGACAATCAAGAACTCGCCCAAGATTGCCGACCCGCTCGGAATCATGGATTGCTCGGGTGTGTCGGACGGCTCGGCGGCGGCAATCGTGGTACGCGCCGAGGACGCACACAAGTACTGCAAGAATCCCATCTATATAAAGGCGCTCTCGTTCATCGCGGGACCGGGGGAGGGGCCGCTGTCACAGGATTACGACTTCACCAGCTTCCCCGAAGTCGTCGCGACCGCGAAAGACGCTTACGCGCAGGCCGGGATCACAAATCCTCGCGAGCAGATCAGCATGGCCGAGGTGCACGATTGCTTCACCCCGACCGAGTTGGTGCTGTGCGAGGACCTCGGCTTCAGTCCGCGCGGGACGGCATGGCAGGACGTGATGGACGGGTTCTTCGATCTCGAGGGCAAGCTGCCGGTGAATCCGGACGGCGGGCTCAAGTCGTTCGGGCATCCGATCGGCGCGTCGGGACTGCGCATGATGTACGAGATGTGGCTGCAGATGCGCGGTGAAGCGGGCCCGCGGCAAATCAAGAATCCTAAAGTCGGACTCACGCACAATCTCGGCGGCGCGCCCGGCCGATGCGTCAGCTTCGTATCGGTGGTCGGCGCCCAGGTCGGCTGAGATTCCCTCCCTCGCCCGTTAGTCCACGGGAGAGGTTAGGTGAGGGTTCTGCGGCGAATCACACGGCCGGCATCATAGAATGCCGGCCGTTTTCTTTCCGCGCCTGAGATGCAGAACGTCGCACCAATAGTCAAACGAATAGCCGCAGTCGCAGCCGCATTAGCATGTATTCTCTACGCCGGCGATTTTATCTCAGTTAAATTTAGCCGCGACCCTCTGAGCGTCGTGCAAATCAACAAGATTTACACAGTGCCTCAGAAAGGCGGCAAGACCGAATACGAACCGGGCGAACCAGATACCGAGACCTGCGTCAACGCACTGTTCCCGCATCTGGGCTACAACCCATGCTGGTACGTAGATCGACACAGAAATCAGCAGATAGATTACAGACCGCGCGGGCGTGTTTGGTTACGGCCGTTCTTCTCGAGCCGGACCGTTCGTGCCGTCAGGGTTATCCAGGTGATCGAGCCACTTTCGAATCACTTTTTGCGCCTCGGGCTTCTTCACGTCGCGAAAAAACTCGTCGCTGTCGAATGTGATTAGCGGATCAGGTACAAAATAATGGTACAGGACCTCCGTAATCGGCCACTTGTGAGGGTGCATCTGATAGTCCGGATAACGCTTCTTCCGAAGACTCTCGAGGGGTTCGTACAGCATATCCACGAAGGCCTGTTTGATTACGATCTTCTGATCATCCGTTTCGGACTGCCTTTCGGCGCCGTTGAGGTAGTCTTCTACGGTGTTGCGAGGGCGCGTTGGTCCGGAGCTCGCTACGCCCTCCCTGTTGATGTCGTCTAACCATGCGTGGATCGCTCGTTGGGCCTCCGGCTTTTTCAAATCATCGAAAAACTTGTCTCTGATAGTCAGATCCCGGCGCTTGGGCACAATGTAACGATCAAGGACCACCGATATCGACCAGGCGTCCGGGTGCATCTCGAAGTCCGGATAATTCTTTTCGCAGAGTTTCTTGACCGGCAGGTTGAGCATGTCGGTCAAGGCTTGCTTGAGTACCTGCCGATGATCCTCCCCGCGCGTGTTTTCTGTCGCGCCATCCAGGTATTC
>JBGPNU010000029.1:0-16344 GCA_041487675.1 Binatus sp. (SeqCode) | reverse complement strand
CGCGGATCACGACCAGCGCGATGAGAAGTAGCAAAAGAAAAGTTACCGGTCCGGTCAGATCGCCCGGATCGCGCAATTCTTTCGTCAAGTGAAAATTTCCTCCCCCGCCCCCAGCGCCTCTTATACGCGGATAGCGCCGCTCCGAACAATTGCAATCAACCGCGAGCAAACCTCGCGCGTTGTTTTTCACCGGTCGCTGCGCGAATCGCGTCGGCCGTGTGTCGGTGACACCTCCCGATCGGCGTTTGCGTATTCACCTCTCCTTGTCCGAGGAGAGGTCGCGTGAGCGAGGAACGAAGCGAGCGCGGGTGAGGTTCAACGTCGGACTCGAGCGGCAATTTCGAACGTTGCCCCTCTCCCTAACCCGCGTCTCAGTGACACCTCCTCGGACCAGGAGAGGGGACCGTAAAGGCAATTCAAAAATCTCAAATTCGGTCGCTCACCCGACGCTCGAAGATTCGCGTCGGCCGTGTGTCGGCGATACCTCCCGATACAGGGAGAGGCAATTAGTTCATTCACACTTCTAACAGGCCGTCAGGCCGCATCTTCTAGACGGGAAGTCTGAAACCTGCGTGAGGTTTCAGGAATTCTGGTTCTTCTTGGAGCCTCCCGATTTGTCCGCGGCGCGCCCTTTGCCCCGCTCGCCTACGTCGTTATGATCGGGCGTTGGAGTCGAACCCGAGACTCGACACCACCCGCAAATGTCCGCTGCAGAAACCATCGCCCCGCAAATCACGACCCTGCGCCGCCGGGTGCTGATCGTCCTGCTCGGCGCCATCGGCGATGTCGTCCGCGCGCTGCCCTTGCTCGGACGCATCCGCCACGCGTGGCCGGACGCGCACATCTCGTGGGCCGTCGAGCCCAAATCGAGCCCGCTGCTCGAGGGCCACCCCTGGCTCGACCAGGTCATCGTGTACGATCGCGCGCGCGCGCCGTGGACGTTCATTCCCTTCCTGAACAGAATTCGCGCCGGAGGTTTCGATCTGGTGCTGGACCTTCAGCGCCATTTGAAGAGCGGCCTCGCGTCGAGAATTTCTGGCGCTCGCGATCGGTTCGGTTTCTCCCCGTCGAACACCAAGGAGTTCAATCATCTCTTTTCCAATCATCGCATCCCGCCGCAGCCCAATATGCGTCTCAAGCTGCTTCAGTACCAGGCGTTCGGCGACGCGCTCGAAATTCCGCCTGCGCCGATTGAATTTGGACTGGCCGCCTCGAATCAGGAACGCGATCGTGCGCGTGCGATGCTCGCCGATGCGCCGCGGCCGATCCTCGCCGTTATCCTCGGTTCATCGTGGCCGAGCCGAATCTATTTTCCCGAATCGACCGCCGCGGTAATCAGCGATCTCACCCGCACCGGCGCAAATTCCCCGGCGCTCTTTCCAGTGCTGCTCGGCGGTCCCGATGAGACCGGACTCGCCGCCGACGTGATGCGTGAGCTTGGCGCCACAGCGGCACTGAATCTTGCCGGCCGCACCTCGATCCGCGACCTGATCGCGATCTTCCCGGAATGCGCCGCCGCCTTCGGTCCCGACTCCGGCCCGATGCATATCGCGGCCGCGGTAGGATGCCCGATCGTGTCGCTATGGGGCGCGACCGCCGCCGAGCGTTCCGCGCCCTGGGGCTTCGCCGAATTCGCGATCAGCGGCGCGATCCCGTGTCATCCCTGCTATCTTCGTCGATGCCCCATCGGGCGCGAATGCATGCGGCGAATCTCCCCGGAAGAAGTCAGTGCGGCCATCAGGCGCGCTCTCGATCTGCGCGGAGACTCACAATGAACTGGTGGATGATGGGGTTCGAGGGGGTGCCGCTCCGGCGCGGGGGATGGGTCTTTTTTCTGCTCGACTATGACGCGCGATTTTCGGAAGAGCTTCGCGAGACTCTGATCGATTCCGCGTTCGCGGCCATCGACGGGACCCTGGCGAAGCGCGTGCGTCGCTCGCGTCACGCGGAGACCTGGCTCGAGCATTTGGGCAGCGCGAGCGGACCGGTTGTTTATTTCAAGGTGATCGACGCGACTCGCGGGCTCCGCGCGATCCGGCTGATGTTCAAGGGCTCGCGTGCCGCGCACGTCGCGTGGATTTCGGAGCGCCTTCGCGGCGACGGCATCGGGGTTCCCGAGATTTTGCTGCTCGGCGCCGAACAGCGGGGCGGCCGCGAGATCGTGGTGACCGCGCGCGTCGAGGGTCGGAATCTTCCGCGTCACCTCCGCTCGCCGCGCGAGACGCTCGCGGCCAAACGCGCCGTCTTGCGCGCACTCGGCGCGGAAGTCGCGCGACTGCATCGCGCCGGTTATCTGCATGGCGACCTTACGCCGTACAATATTTTCGTCACCGGCGTGGATCCGCCGCAGTTTGTTTTTATCGATCACGATCGCACCCGGCGCACGATTCTGAGCCGCTTCGAGCGGCCGCGGATGCGCAATCTGGTCCAGCTCGGTCATCTCGGCTTTAAGGCGATTACAAATACCGATCGGATGCGGGTGTGGTGCGGTTATTCGGCTGCGATGCCCGCCCGGCGCCGGCGCGCGGCGCGGCGCCGCGTGGCTGCGATGCTGCGGGAGCGAATTGCGCGCGACCGAAATCTCGCGCAATCTGCGCAGACGGTTGCGCCCGCGCGCAGAGAGGTGAGGGAGGGTTGATGGCTCAGAAGATTTCGGTGGTAATTCCCGTGTACAACGAAGCCAACACCATCGGTCGCGTGATCGAGCGCGTACTCGATTGCGGATTCGACACCGAAATCATCGTGGTCGACGATGCTTCCACCGATGGGACCCGCGAATTTCTGCAAAAGTTCAACCATCCGCGCGTTCAGTGTTTTTATCACGCCGTTAATCGTGGCAAAGGCGCCGCGCTGCGGCTCGGTTTCGCCGCCGCGAAAAATCCCTACGTCTTCGTGCAGGACGCCGACCTCGAATACGATCCCAGGGATTACGCCGCGATGATTCCGCCGCTGCTCGACGGCCGTGCCGACATGGTTTACGGCTCGCGCTTCCTCTCCGGTCCGCATCGTGTGATGTTTTTCTGGCATTACGTGGCCAATCGCACCGTGACCCTGCTCTCCGACATGATCAGCGATCTCAACCTGACCGATATGGAAACCGGGATGAAGGGATTCCTCCGCGAGAAGCTCGTCACGCTCAAACTCACCGCAAATCGCTTTACCTTCGAGCCCGAGATAACCGCCAAAGCGGCGCGCGCTCGATGGCGAATCTACGAGGTTCCGGTCTCGTATTCGGGACGCACTTACGAAGAGGGCAAGAAGATCGGACTCCGCGACGCGATCACCGCCGTGTGCGCAATTTTCTATTACAGATTTTTCGATTGATGCGGTGAAACTGTAATATGAAATCCGCGCATGCCCAATCGCCGGCCCCGGGATCAAGCGCCGTCTCCGCATCCCCGCTGCGCATTGCCGGCGTCGATCCCGAACTCGGTTTCGGCGGCGGCGAGACCCAGGTGCTCGGGCTGACGCTCGCGCTGCTCTCGGCCGGCCACTTTGCGGAACTGATTTGCGATCCGGCGGGTCGGCTCTGGGAACGCGCCGTCGATTCCGGTATCCGATGCCATCCTTTGCGAATCCGCAACGCGCTCGACATCTCCGCCGCCATCCGGCTCCGCGGAATTCTGAAGCGCGAGCGCTACGACATCGTCCACTTCCACACTTCGCGTGCGCACTCGATGGCGCCGCTCACGCGCGGCTTCGCGCCGGCGCTGTTTGTCACCCGCCGTATGGACTACCGGCCCAATCGTATATTCGCGCCGTACCTGTTCAATCGCGCCGTCGATTGCGTCGTCGCGATCTCGGGCGGCGTCGCCGATTCGCTTGCGGCGGCTGGCGTCGATCGCTCTTGCGTCACGGTTGTTCCAAGCGGCGTGGACTGCGAGCGCTTTCGTCCTCCGAGCGCCGATGAACGCGCTCGCACTCGTGCGAGATTCGCGGTCAGCGACGGCGAAATTGCGCTAGTTGCGGTTGGCGCGCTCGAACCGCGCAAGGGCCATCGCTATCTTATCGAAGCGGTCGCGGCACTCGCGGAGTCCGCTGCGCGGTCTTCGGATGTATTCGCGCTCAAGTGCTTCATCGCCGGCCATGGATCGATTCGCGCGGATCTCGAACGCCAGATTGCGCAGCTCGGATGCGCCGGGCGGGTCGCGATGCTCGGACGTATTGAGGATCCGCGCGAACTGCTGTGGGCGGCGGACATATTCGCGATGCCTTCGCTGAATGAGGGGCTTGGCGTTGCGGCGCTGGAAGCGATGGCATCCGGGTTGCCCGCGATTGTGAGCGCAGTCGGCGGGCTCCGCGAAGTCGTCGAGCACAACGCCACCGGTATATTGGTCGAGCCGGCGCGTCCGGATGAGATCGGATCGGCGATCGCACGGCTCGCGAACTCCGCGGAGCTCCGAACAAAGATGGGTGCGGCGGCGCGTCGGCGCGTGGAAGAAAATTACTCGATGGGCTCGATGGCTGAGCGGACTTTGAATCTTTATCGCGCGGCGCTTAAAAGATCCCACGCTCTATCGCGCGGCGCTTAAAAATCCCCGAGGCGGAAGAGGCTCGAACAAATGAAAAGCATGACCGGGTTCGGCAGAGCGATTGCCGAGCACAGCGGCACCCGCGTGATCGCCGAAGTGCGCGCGCTCAATCAGCGCTTCTTCGAACTGAAGCTCGCGGTGCCGCGCGGATGGGGCGAGCATGAAGCGGAGATCCGCAAATCCGTGCAGAGCGTGGTCGCACGCGGCCGGGTCGAGGTGTTTATCAAATCAGTTGCGATGAAACCGCCGCCGGTGCGCCTGGAAGTAAACGATCAGCTCGCGAATCTCTACGTGGCGGAACTGCGTCGTCTCGGCAAGCGGCTTCATCTCAACGGCAATCCGGAAATCGGTTCGATTCTGAGCCGTCCCGAAATTTTCCACGTGGTCGAAGAGGAGCATGACTCGCGCGCGGCATTCGCGCTCGGCCAGAAGGCGCTCTCTCGCGCGCTCAAAGCTCTGGACGCCGAGCGGCTGCGCGAGGGCCGGAGCCTACAGAGCGACTTTGCGGCCCGGGTGCGCAATATCGAGAGCGCGGTGCCGAAGATCGAGCGGCTGGCCGAACAGACCCGCGCCGAGATAATGGAGAACTTCCACAAACGCATCCGCGAACTGCTCGAAGACCTGCCGGTCAATGAGAAGCGGCTCTACGAGGAGGCATCGTCGGCCTCGCAGCACGGCGATATCAGCGAAGAGATCACGCGTCTGCGCACGCATCTGGAAGGTCTCAAGTCGCTGCTCAGGCGCAAGGGCCAGGTCGGCAAATCGATCGAGTTTATCCTCCAGGAAATCAACCGGGAGGTGAATACGATGGGCTCGAAGTCGCAGAACGCGGCACTTTCTCAAGTAACGGTTGAAGTTAAGGCGGAAGCGGAAAAGATGCGGGAGCAGGTACAAAACGTCGAATAAGCATAGTATTAGACGGCATTTGCACATGCGGGATGGCTTCGATAGTCTTGAAATCAGCTGACTCTCCGCCGCCGAGACGCGGTATAATCTTCATCCTTTCGGCGCCTTCGGGCGCTGGCAAGACTACGATTTATCGCGCGGCGCTCAAGGCAATCGCGGGCCTTGAGTTCTCGGTATCATTGACTACTCGCACGCCGCGGGAAGGCGAGGCCGAAGGAATCGATTATCGTTTTGTGAGTGAGGAAGAGTTCAAACGCAGGCAATCATCCGCCGAACTTGCGGAATGGGCGCGTGTGTTTGAGTCGTCGTACGGCACGCCGCGCGCTCCGCTGGACGCCGCGATCGCAGCGGGCCGCGACCTCCTGCTCGACATCGATATCCAGGGCGCTCGCCAGATTCGCGCCATCTATCCCGACGATTCTGTCACCGTCTTTGTACTCCCGCCGAGCTTTGCGGAACTGGAAGGGCGGCTGCGCGGCCGCGGCACCGAGGAGGAATCGAAAATTCAGCATCGGCTTCGCCGGGCGCGCAGCGAAGCGAAGGCATATCCCGAATACGACTACCTGATAATCAACTCCGAGGTGCATGATTCGATCGCTCGGCTCCAGTCAATCGTAAACGCGGAGAGGCTCAGGGTCGGCCGCCTGCGCGCCGATTTCGCGCCGTGGAAGAGTTAGCCCAAAGCAGTCCCGACCAGCTCGCCGACCTTATCGGGCGGGTTCAAAGTTACAGCCCCCAGGCCGATGTCGCGCTGATCCGGCGCGCGTACGAGTATTCGGCGCGGATGCACGTCGATCAGAAGCGCGAGTCCGGCGAGCCCTACGTAATCCATCCGCTCAACGTTGCGCTGATAATCGCGCAGCTCAAACTCGACGTGCCCTCGATCGTTACCGGCTTGCTGCACGACGTCGTGGAGGACACCCACGCGTCGCTGGCCGAAGTGCAGTCGGACTTCGGCGCCGAAGTCGCGCAGCTGGTGGACGGAGTGACCAAGGTCTCGAAGATTACCTTCCAGAGCCGCGAGGAAAAGCAGGCGGAGAATTTCCGCAAGATGATCATCGCGATGGCGCATGACATCCGGGTGGTCCTGATCAAGCTCGCCGACCGCCTGCACAACATGCGCACGCTCGATCATCTGGCCGCCGACCGGCAGCAGGAAATCGCGCGCGAGACGATGGAAATCTACGCGCCGATCGCCCATCGCCTCGGCATCTACTGGCTCAAGTCGGAACTCGAAGACCTCTCGTTTCGCTATCTGAATACCAGCGCCTACGGCACGCTCAAGGCCTTCGTCGCCAAGAAGCGCCAGGAGCGCGAGGAATATATCGCGAGCGTGATCGAGATTCTTTCGCGCCGTCTCGCTGAAAGCGGAGTGAAGGCCGAAGTGACCGGGCGTCCGAAACACTTCTATTCGATTCACTCGAAGATGCAGGAGATGGGACTCAGCTTCGAGGAGATCTACGACCTGGTCGCGTTCCGCATCATCATCGATACGGTTCGCGAATGTTACGAGGCGCTCGGCGTGGTGCACGCGAACTGGAAGCCGGTGCCCGGGCGCTTCAAGGATTACATCGCGCTGCCCAAGGTCAACATGTACCAGTCGTTGCATACCACGGTTATTGGGCCGCGGGGTCAGCGGATGGAAGTGCAGATCCGCACGCGCGAAATGCACAAGGTTGCGGAGGAAGGAATCGCCGCGCACTGGAGCTACAAGGAGGGCAACTCCAAGGAGCTCAAGGACACCGAGCGGTTCGCGTGGCTAAGACGGCTCATCGAGTGGCAGCAGAACCTCAAGGACCCGCAGGAATTTCTCTCCACCGTCAAGGACGATTTATTTCCCGAGGAAGTTTTCGTCTTCACGCCCAAGGGCGATGTTTTCGATTTCCCGCTCGGCGCGACGGTGATCGATTTCGCGTATCGAATTCACTCGGAGGTCGGAAACCATCTGGCCGGCGCGCGCGTGAACGGGCGGATGGTGCCGCTGCGCTACCGGCTCCGATCGGGCGACACGGTTGAAGTGCTTACCGCCGAAAAGCAGGCGCCGGGCAAGGATTGGACCAATTTCGTGGCGACCGCACGCGCGAAATCGCGCATTCGCCAATGGCTTCGCAATCAGCAGGCGGAGCGCTCGCGCGATCTCGGAGTCTCGCTGATCGATCGCGAGCTTGAACCGCTCAAGCTGAGCGTCGCGCAGCTGCGATCGAGCAAACGCCTCGATGCCGTCTTGCCGGAATTTTCGCAGCGCGACGTCGAGAGTCTGCTGGCCGCGGTCGGCTACGGAATAATCACGCCGGCACAATTGCTCGCAAAGGTGCTGACCCCCGACGAATTAAAACTCTACCGGCCGGAGAAACCGCCCGCACCTTTCGGACCCGCGCAGCGCGAGCGCGCGGCCAAGGAAGCGCGCAAGTCCGCCAGTAGTGCGGTGGTCGTGTCCGGCGTCGGCGACATGCTGGTGCGATTCGCGCGATGCTGCAATCCGCTGCCCGGCGAGGCGATCACCGGTTTCATAACCCGCGGACGCGGAGTTACGGTGCATGTCGCGGGATGCCCGCATGCGCTCAACACCGATCCGCAGCGCCGGGTGCCGGTGGTTTGGAAAGACGGCGAGGAAGCGCCGCGGCCGATTCGGCTCGAGGTCTTATGCGCGGATCAGCCGGGGTTGCTCGCGGCGATGACCAAGGCGATCGCGTCGGCAGGGGTAAATATCTCGACCGCCGAAGTAAAGACCCGCGGCGCCGACGGACGCGCGCTGTCCGTGTTTGAAGTCAGCGTCACCAGCGCCCGTCAGTTGAACAACCTGATGAACTCGATCGGCGCGATCGAGGGTGTGATGCGAGTGTCGCGCCTGGGCCTGCAAAACGGCCCTCGCTTCTGATCCCACGATGAAGACATCGATTCATACGAAACAGGCGCCGGCCGCGATCGGCCCGTACTCGCAAGCGGTCGAGCAACGCGGAATGATCTTCTGCTCGGGACAGATTGGTCTCGACCCGGCATCGGGCACGCTCGTCGAAGGCGGTATCGAAATCGAAACGCGGCGCGTGCTCCAGAACCTGGGCGAAGTACTGGCGGCCGCGGGAGTGGACTTTGTCGATGTGGTCAAGACCACGATCTTCATGGTCGACCTCGGTGAATTCGAGATCGTCAACCGCATTTATGGCGAGCATTTCGGCCCGCCGTATCCAGCGCGCTCGACGGTGCAGGTCGCGGCGCTGCCGCGCAAGGCTCGAATCGAGATCGATGCAATCGCGATGAAGCGCGCGTAATCGCGCGCCGGGCGCCACCAGTGGCTGAGTTCAGGGCCGGCTTCTCTCCCGATTGGCGTCCACGTATTTACCGCGTGTCAGTGACACCTCCTTGTCCGAGGAGAGGTCGCGTGAGCGAGGAACGAAGCGAGCGCGGGTGAGGTTCAACGCCGGACCCGAGCGGCAATTTCGAGCGTTACACCTCTCCCTAACCCGCGTGTCAGTGACACCTCCTTGGACAAGGAGAGGGGATAAGATCAAATCATTCCAAGTTGAGAATCGCCATTGCGGCGGCGTCCAGATACTTGCCCGCCGGATCGAGTTTGCGCGCCGAACGCGCCAGCCGCGCCAGGTTCGCGCGGCGCATCGCAGGCGAGAGCGGAGAATCGTAGAGCCGCGATTTGTCGAGGTCGAGAATCATCACCGTGAAACTCTCCCCGGCCTGGGTCACGAGCAAGTTGTGCAGATTGAGGTCGGCGTGAGAGAGCCCCTTGGTGTGCATCGTTTCGATTGCGGCGCGGGCTTGTTCGAGCACGTGACTTCGCACAACTGGATCGTCGTCGGTCAGAAGGAATTCCCAGAGCGTCATTCCGGGCATCGCGCGGGTCAGAAAAAAGCCGCGGTAGAGCGCCGGACCGATCCATTCGACGATCGCGCCCATCGGCTCCACGACCGGGACTCCGCGATTCATCGCTTCAACCGTCAACGCGAGTTCACTCAGCGGACGCGGATTGGTGCCCAGGTAAATGTCATTCAGGTAAATATTCTGTAGGAGCGATCCAATGATGCCGCCGCGGCGCGAGCGGCGGGCAAACATTTCGGGCGCGCCCGCGATGTTGACGCGAAACGCGCTCTGCCGATTGCCGGCCCCTGATTCGCCGCCGGAACCGAGCGCGCCGAGCCTTTGAAGAATCTCGGGCGCAAGCGCGGCGATATCGCGATGCAAGACGACATCGCGCCGCCCGATCCTGATTCGGGTGAAGTTCGGGTCGGCGCGCCATTGAATTTGCGATGCTGGTCTCACGCGTTAGTTGCGGGGCTCTAAGTGCGAAGTTTCTGCCGCCGCCGGATTCATAGTAGCGGTCGCGCGATTGGCGCCGCCACTTCGAAGCCAGAGGATAAAGAGGGCGGCGAGCGTCAGGATCGAAGAAACAAAATGCGCCGAGTAAAACAGGGCGAGCCGGTTCCAATGAAGTTCCGGTACATAGTTGAGCGCGATCGAGAGCCCAAACAGTGTCCACACCACGGGGTGCGCGTTCTCGCCGTCCGCGCGTCGAGTACACAGCGCAGCGACCAGCGCCATGTATGGCACCAGCATCGCCGCGTAGTAACTCTTCCACGAAATCGGCGCGAACGACGGCATCAGGCAGAATAGCCCGCACAGCGCGAGACGGCCGCGCAAAGTTCCGGGTTCGCGGCCGATCGAATCCCAGAGAAGCACCGCGGCGACGAGAATCATCTCGAGTCCCATTCCGACGATGGTTGGAATCGACGACGCTTCCGCGTCCGTGCCGATTCGCAAACTCATCAGGCGCGCCACGGCCGAGACTGCGGACTGGTTCGTAATCATGGTTCGATACCGATTCGTCATCGATACCATCGCGGTCAGGTAGGCGGCGTTCTGATCGATCCATCGATGCGGTCCGAAGAACACGATCGGCGCGGCCAGCAGCGCAAATCCCGCGACGATCGTCCATCCGGGCGCCGCGAACCGGCGCCTCATCAGCAGATAGAGTGCGGCGAGAACCGCGAACGGTTTGATCAGAATCGCCGCGGCGAGCATCGCGCCCGCCGATGCGTGGTGCGATTCCTCGGCAGCTACTATCGCCCAAACGATCAGCGCGAGCGTGGGTAGATTGATCTGGCCGTGTTCGATGTTGTTGTCGATGAACACAAACGCGAGGAGCACCGGCATCACGATCAGCGCCGCGGGCAATCGCCGCTCACGGCCGAACAGAATCACGCTCGCGCCCAATACGAACTCGATCAGCGCGAAGGCATTGATCGCGAAGAAGACCAACTGCGCGAGGCGGCGTGGCATCGCGGCCAGCGGCGCGAATGCGATCGCAAAAATTGGCGCGTAGAGAAATCGATCCGAATCATCGGGCGGATAAATCGCGAGCCCGTGAAGCACGCGATGCCCGGTGCGGTAGTAAACGTTGAAATCGCCTTGCTTGCGCAAGGTCGCGGAGATGCCAAGTCCCACGATGTAGAGGCATATCGCGAGCCACGCGAGCCGGCGCGCGCGCTCGTCGTCGATGGTTCTCATTGGAGACGGCCGCGCCGTCAGAACCCTCACCTACCGACCGCCAGCCGGTCGGCCACCGTGTGCCAGTGGCACGTCCCGCGAAATAACGGGCGAGGTAAGAAGACGAGGGACGAAACGCCGATCACGAAATCGGTTTTGCTTCCTCGATCAGCATGATCGGGATGTCGTCGCGGACCGGATACACCAGTCTGCAAGCATCGCAGACGAGGCCGTCCTGCTTTGGATTCAGTTGCAGCGCGCCTTTGCATTTCGGGCATGCGAGGATATCGAGCAGTTCCTGACTCAGCGCCATGGCGGAAAATCCTCCAATCGGTTTTCCCAGTTGCTATGCGTGCGATGCGGTGGCTCGCCTGTTCACCGAGCCAATTATCAACTCGTCCAGCACCAGCGCATCGGCCGGGTCCATAGTAACTTCGAGCCTGAGAGCGTACAGCGAATCGCGCGCGAACGGAAACCGTTCCAGCTTTACAAGATCCTTCTCGGTGGTGATGACCAGGTCCACGTCGCGCATCGCATTCACAATAGTCTGCCAATCGGCGGTGGTGTAGGCGTGATGATCCGGATACTCGAAGACGCCGACCAGGTCCGCCTCGAGTTCGCGCAACATCGCGTAGAAACTGCGCGCATCGGCGAGTCCGCTGACCGCGAGCACGCGCCGTCCGGCGAGCCCGAGCGGGATTTCGCGCCATGCTCCCCGCTCAATAGTCAGGAACGAGTGTGGCCGGATCGAGGCGCGAAGAATCGTGCGCGAGCCGAGTTTCGCGAGCTCGGACGGACGCAATGCCGACGCTTGAATCCCAAAATTCACGATCACGATCGCATCGGCGCGGCGTACGGAGCCAATCGGCTCGCGCATCGGCCCGGCCGGAAGCATCCAGCCATTGCCGAATCCGCGCTGGTCGCTCACCAGCAAGAGATCGACGTCGCGATGCAACCGCTCGTGCTGAAATCCGTCGTCGAGGATAACCGCATCGAGCGGGCCGAGTTGTGTCAGCAGTTCGATGCCATCGATTCGGCGCCGTGCAACCGCGATCGGTCCGGTGAACGACTTCGCGAGCATCGTAGGTTCGTCGCCGGCTTCTTCAGGTGAGATTTTCAACACGCCGCCGTCGGCGGCCAGGACGGCGCGCGCCGCGGTACGTCGGCGATTATAGCCTCGGCTGACTATTGCAACCTTCAGACCATGGCTCTGCAAGCGGGTGGCGAGAAACAGCGTGAATGGAGTCTTGCCGTTGCCGCCGACCGTAAGGTTGCCGACGCTGATCGTCATCACGCCGGCCCGGCGCTTGTTCATTCGCCAATATAGATGTCGCGCGCCAATGCCCAGCCGGTAGAGTCCCGCCGCGGCCGCCAGTGGAAGCCAGCCCGCCAGATCGAGCGCGGGGAGTTTCCTTTCCCAGAGCCGTTCGATTCGTGGGCGGTTCAGGCTCGGCTCGCGAGACGCCATGAATCAGCCAAGGTCGATCAGCGCCTGGATTTGTTTCAAGGCGAGTCGCGCGCCGCCGGACTGTTTGACGATCGCGCTATGCGCCGAGCGGCCCGCGTTTTGTCGCGCCGCGTCATCGGCGAGCCAATGTGCGCATTCGTTTACCAGGTCGCGGGCGTTTCCGACCACCGCCGCTCCGCCGGAGGCGAGCAGTGAGGTCACGGCTTCATTTTGGTTCTCGTGATAGGGACCGATAAGGACCGGGACGCTTGCCATCGCGGGTTCGGCGGGACTTTGACCGCCGCGTCCCGGCGCGAGGCTGCCGCCGACGAAGGCGATAGTTGCGCGGCAATAGAGCGCGCGCAGATCGCCCATGGTGTCGAGTAGCAAAATGTCCGCGTCGGCGATCGAACCTTCGCGACCCAGGCTCGATGCCTTCACGTAACGGAGCGAGTCGGCTTGCAGCGCCGTTTCGACGCTACCGACGCGATCAAGATGGCGTGGCGCAATCACCAGCGCGAGACTCCTGAAGCGCTGGCGCAGTACGCGATATGCATCGACGACCACTGCTTCCTCGCCCTGCGCCGTCGAGCCTGCGATCAAAATTTGCCGCTCGGGAGCAAACGCCAGCAACTCGGGCCGAATCGGCGGCTCGTTCCCGTGCTCCGCGATTTTGGTATTTCCGGTGACGATAATTTTCGGTGCGAGCTCGAACCTGCCGTAGCGGCACGCATCTTCGCGGCTCTGCGTCATGATGAGGTTTGCGCGGCCGAGCGCATCTCCGAACAGGCTCCGCGCAAGCATATAGCGGCGCATCGATCGCTCTGACATCCGGCCGTTGACCACGGCAATCCGCGCGCCGAATCGTGCCGCTTCGAGAAAGTAGTTGGGCCAGATTTCGGTCTCGGTGATCAGCAGCAGATCCGGACGAAGGCGTGCGAGAAACGATCGAACCGCCCACCGCGTATCGAACGGCGCGAGCATCCATGCGGCCGCACCGGGGATTCGACGCTCCGCCGCTTCGCGCCCCGCCGCGGTCATCGTGGTAATCGCAAGGACCGCACCGGGATAATGCTCGAGCAATCCAATCGCAACCGGCCGGATCGCTTCGATCTCGCCGACCGAGGACGCATGAATCCAGATTCGCGGCGCGCCCGCGGTGACCGAAAATTCTCCGCGCCCCATCCGCTCGCGATAGTCGCGCAAATTCGCGGGATGCGCCGCCAGCAGGGCGAACGGCAACGCCGGATACCAGAGCAAATTGTACGCAGCGTTCAACATCGAAGCGTCATCGAGTTGCGCGAGGCGGGCGCGCGCGAAAGCATCTCAGTTGACGAGTCCGCCATTGCCGGCGAGATCCTCCGGCGACATGAACTGAAGGTCGTAAAGTTTGCGGTACTCGCGCCCGCGCGCGAACAGCTCGTCGTGGGTTCCTTCTTCGACGATTCGGCCGTGAACGATCACGACGATCCGATCCGCGCGGCGCACGGTGGACAACCGGTGCGCTATCACCAGGGTGGTCCGATTCGCCATCAGATGCTCGAGCGCCTCCTGCACCGACCGTTCGGACTCCGAGTCGAGCGACGAAGTCGCCTCGTCGAGAATCAAGATCGGTGCGTCCTTGAGCAGCGCGCGCGCGATCGCGATACGCTGGCGCTCGCCGCCCGACATGCGAACGCCCAGCTCGCCGACCATCGTTTCGTATCCAGTCGGCAGCCGCGAGATGAAGTCGTGGGCATTGGCGAGCTTGGCGGCCGCGATCACTCGATCGAGCTTCCGGTCGCCGCTGCCGTACCCGATATTGGCGCGAATCGTATCGTCGAAGAGAAAAGTATGCTGAGTGACCAGGCCGATTTCCGCGCGCAGCGACGCGATTTTCAAGTTGCGCAGATCGATTCCGTCCACCGTGACGCGCCCCTTTTGAACGTCATAGAAGCGGGGAATCAGGTCCGCGAGCGTGGACTTGCCGCCGCCGCTCATCCCGACCAGCGCCACCACCTGGCCCGCGCCAATCTCCAGGTTGATATCGCGAAGCACCCATTCGTCGCCGTAGCGGAAACTCACGTCTTCGAACGCGATGCTGTGCGCGCCGCGCGCGAGCTCGATTCCATCGGGATTGTCGGGCACCTCGCTTGGATGATCCATCATCTCGAAGACGCGCTCCGCGGCGGCCAGCCCCTGCTGGATAGTGTTGTTGGTCTTGCCGAGGCTCTTGAACGGCCGGTACACGAGAATCATGGTCGTAAAGAAACCGGCGAATTGACCGAGCGTGCGCACCCCCGATTGCAGCGAGCCGATTGCCCACCAGACTACCGCGACGACCGCAAACGCGCCCATCGCCTCGATTAGCGGTCCGGTAAACGCCTTGATTCGCGCGACCCGCATGTAGATCCGAAAGAGGCGCTTCAGCTCGCGGTTGAATCGCATGCGCTCGTAATCTTCCATCCCGAACGCCTTCACGACGCGGTTTCCCTGGAAGGTTTCGTGTAGCAGCGATTGCAGGCCGCTCATTTGCTTCTGCGAATTCTTGGTCTCCCGGCGAACTTTTTTGGAAAGACTGACGATCGGCAGCACCACGATTGGGAACCCGATGAAGGCGATAATCGCGAGTTGCCAGTCGAGGTAGAATGCGGTCACGAGCAGCGCTATCAGCGATGCGCCGTCGCCGAAGATCGAAAATACCCCGCCGGTCACCCCTTGCACGACGACGTTCACGTCGTTGATCACGCGCGACACCATCACGCCGGTCGCGGTGCGATTGAAAAAGCTCAGCGATTGGCGTTGCAGGCTTTCGTTCAGATCGCCACGGATATCGAGGGTGACCTTTTGCGCGATATAGGCGCTCAAGTAGTCGTCGCAAAAATTGGCGATCGCGCGGAGCAAAAATAATCCCGCCAGCACCAGCGAGAATTCACGCAGCTTCAAGGCGGCGTGCGCATCGAGCTGATGAGCGGCTTTGAGATTGGTGACCAGATCGACCACCAACTTGATGATGAAAGGGATTCCGGCGCTGGCCGCCGACAGCAAGCCCATCGCCACGCCCAGCAACAGCACGTAGGGGAACAGGTATCTGCGCAGGTATCCGAGCAGGCGCAATTGCATTGCGGAAAGTATCTTCATTCGATCATGCCGAGCGCTATCGCGGCGACACGGCCGGCGGCTCCGGGAGCGCCCAGCTTCTCACGCAGCGCGCTCAGAGCCGCGACGGTTTCCGTGCGAATCGCGTCGCTCAGCAGCGGCTCGGCGGCGCGCACCAGGTTTTCAGCGGTTACCTCGCCCTGGATCAGTTCGGGCACAATTTGCCGGCCCGCCAATATATTCGGCATCCCTATGAAATCCACTCCAGTCACAAGCATCCGCCCTAGGATATAGGTAAGTGGCGAGACTTTGTAGGCGATTACCTCGGGGCATCCGAGCAGCGCCGTCTCGAGCGTGGCGGTTCCCGACGCCACCAGCGCAAGCTGGCTCGCGGCGACAATACCATATGTATCGTTTTCGATAATCCGCACTCCGGCCAGGTCTGCGTGTCCGACCGCGGCGAGTTCGTCGCGCGTCAGCGTCGGCGCGAGCGCGAGGGCGACTTCCAGGCCGTGGTCGCGCGCGATGATACGCGCCGCCTTAACCATCGGCTCCAGCAGGTAGCGAACCTCGGCGCGGCGGCTGCCGGGCAGAATCGCGATCAATCGGGCGGTGGGCGGAAACCCGTGGCGCTTCAGCGTTTCCACCCGGCTCAGCGCCGGGGCGACGCGGTCGAGCAAGGGATGCCCTACGAATGACACGCGCTCGCCCGCGCGATGGAACAGCTCGGCCTCGAACGGCAGCACCACCGCCAACTGGTCCGCGCGGTCGACAAGTTTGTCGATGCGGCCGCGCCGCCATGCCCAGACCTGCGGCGTGATGTAATACAGCACGGGCACGCCCGCGCGCCGGGCGGTGCCGGAGAGAATCAGGTTGAACTCGGCG
>JBGPNU010000028.1:0-16585 GCA_041487675.1 Binatus sp. (SeqCode) | reverse complement strand
GAAACCCGACAAGGCGCCGGCTGGCGTAAGCGATTCAACTCTTCAACGGGTTTCGTCGAATCTCCCGAAGGCGGCCGACGCTGTGCCTCCAGCCGAACCCGACATCTATGAGCCGTCGACCACCGTGCTCAAGCCGACGATGCGTCCGCTCAAGGTCTATGCGTTCGATCCGAGCGCCGGCCGCTTCCTTGGTAACTACATGACTTCGACGGTGCACTACGAGAAGCTGCAGCCCGGGCCGATAGGTAAGTCGCTGGCTGTCATCGACTATGACGGCACCAACAATACCTACTACACGCCGGTCGATCTGGATGCTCCCAATATTCTGATTCAGGGCGGTATCGACCCCACCCAATCCGACCCTCACTTTCACCAGCAGATGGTTTATGCTGTCGCCACCGAGACGCTAGAGCATTTCGAGACTGCGCTGGGGCGCAATATTCGTTGGCGCGCTCCCCATTACGCTTCTGGGGCCAAGTCCACGCCGATGGCGGATGACCGATTTCGGCTGCATCTTTTCCCGCACGCGATGCGGCAGGCCAACGCCTTCTATAGCCCTGAGGCGCACGGCATCCTGTTCGGCTATTTCCAGGCCAGCAAGACGCATCCGGGCCGCAACCTGCCTGGACAGACGGTTTTCACCTGTCTTTCGCACGACATCATCGCACACGAAACTACGCATGCGATTGTCGACGGAATCCGCGAGTATTTCATCGAGCCGACCAACGTCAACGTGCCGGCGTTCCATGAAGCATTCGCCGATCTGTCGGCGCTGTTTCGTCACTTCTCGCATTCGGAGGCATTGCTGGACACTCTGCAGAAAACGGGGGGTCTGCTTTTTCAATTCCAACTGACGCCAGATGCGCGCGGCGCTACGTCGAATTCTGCCGTCCAGGCGCAGTCGGCCGCGGACAATCCGCTAATCCAACTGGCACAGCAGTTCGGCGAGGCCTCCGGGATGCGCGCCGGACTGCGGGGCGCGCTGGGGACCGCGAACCCGGACGACATTAACACGAAGACTGAACCGCACGAGCGCGGTTCGATCCTCGTGGCAGCGGTGTTCGACGCCTATTTCACCGTTTACACTCGCCGCAGCGCAAACCTGTTTCGCATCTTTCGCGCCGGCGGCGGATCGGCAGATCCCGTGGACTTGCCGAGGCCGCTGGCGGAACTGTTGGCGCTTGAAGCCAGCCGCACGGCCGACAGGTTCTTTACGATCTGCGCCCGTGCGCTCGACTTCTGCCCTCCGGTCGACATCACCTTCGGCGATTTTTTGCGCGCCATCATCACCGCCCATCTCGATCTCGATCACGAAGATCCTGACGGTGTGCGCGACGCCTTCATGGAAGCATTCCGGCTGCGCGGTATTGTCGCCAGCGACGCCAGCTTCTTTTCCGAGGACGCGCTCTGTTGGCCAAAGGTGAAGGATAAAGACGGACTGCCGAGCATCCGTGGTCTCGCGTTCGGCGATCCCAACGGCCTGACCAAGGTCGAAAAAGATAAGAACGGAAACCTCCTTCGCAGGTATGCGGAAGCGAATGCTGAGAAGCTGGGCTTCGATCTTCGATGGAAAATCGATGCACGCTCCTTCCACCCGATGTTCCGACCGCGATCGGACGGGCGTGTGGATGTCGACATGATGGTCGAGCTGGTACAGACGCGGAAGGCAGACTTCGTCGAAGGGTCGCCGGATCTGGGTCAATTCCCGATGCGGAGTGGCGTGACGTTGTCAATAACGCAGGAACAGCTCAAATCAGGGAGACGTCCCGCACCCAAGGTCCGCTATGCTATTCGAAAGGATTTCTCCCCCGAGCGCCAGAACCTTCAGCGAGAGTACTATGCGTCGATGGGCCTGGCGGAAGGCGTCGATGACAAAACCAGGTTTCACATCAACTTCGGACTCATCCACGGGGGAATTTGATCATGGCTGCGAAGAGCACCGCGACCACTCACAGGACGAAAGCAACCGCAAGGAAGGCGCCGGCGACAAGAGCTCGGAAAAAAGCAGCACCGGCCAAAGCGCGAAGTCCAAAGGAAACGGCTCCTGCGCCGGCCAGCGAAACGACAACTGCGGGTACGGCTTCAGGTGGGGCGCCAAGCGCGGTGGCCGCGGCGGGCGCCAAGGGAATGCGCGTTCGCATGTATCGCGTCGGGTTCGGTGACTTTTTTCTATTGACTGTGCCTACCAGCGCCGGTCCCAAGCACATCCTCATCGATTGTGGCGTTCACGCTAAAGACCTTGGCAGTATCAAAGAAGCCGTCAATCAGATGGCCCAGGAAACCGGGGGGAAGCTGGCGCTGCTGATCATGACTCACCGCCACGCCGATCATATCTCCGGCTTTGCCTCCTGCAAGGACATCTTCAGCCAGTTTACGGTCGAGCGGGTCTGGATGTCGTGGTTTGAAAATCCGAATGACAGTCAGGCGGCCAATTTCCAGTCCAACCTTGTCGCGGTGGCGACGCAGTTCAAGCTGGCGCTCGCGGCGCGCACCGATCCGGACGCGGAAGAGCTCAGCTACATGGCGGAGAATATCACCGGCGTGCCTGTGGCCTCCGGCGGCGGTTCCAACGCGGTGGCGCTAGGTGTGCTTCACGGCGGCTTCAAGAACCAACCTCCTATCGACTACTATCAGGCGGGCGATACCGCCACGCTTCCGCAGGATCTCATCGACGCCGGCCTTAAGGCGCAAATCCTCGGCCCGCCTATCGACCCAGCGCTGGTGTCGCAGATGAACGGCAAGAATGAGCAGTATTTAGCCAGCAACGATCCATCGGATTCGACGCCGGCTGCGATGCTCTTCCCACGCCCGTTTCATTGCGATGCGACGCGCTATCCGACGGAGGCATTCGATCCGGCCCAAATCGAGCAGTCCGTGAACGACGTTCAGCCCGATCTGCTCGCCGCCAAGGCAACGCAGTCGAACAACACACTCAACAACCAGAGCCTCGTCGTACTGTTCACGTTCGGCGGCAAGACGCTCCTGTTTGTGGGCGACGCGCAGTGGGGAAATTGGGAGAACTTTCTCTTCGGGGGACCGGTCGGCACTGCGGGTCGTACCAACCTCACAGATAAGAGCAAGGCGATTCTAGCGGCGGTAGATTTCTACAAAGTGGGGCATCATGGCAGCACCAACGCGACACCTATAGACGCGGCCGACGCGCTGAGGGACGGCTTCGTGGCGATGTGCTCGACTGAGCCGGGGGCGTACGGCAGCGTAGCAAACCATACCGAGGTTCCCAGGATTCCGTTGCTGGAGGCGCTAGGCAAGAAGAGTAAGCTGGTTCGAAGCGACCAGATAACGGCTAACAATCACCCACTGACCGCAGGTCTATCGGCTCCGGTTTCACCGTTCACCACTCCTACGGGTAATCCTACAAACCAGCTATACGTCGATTATGATTTTCCATAGGCCTCGCAACCCTCAGGTTGCCGAGTTCACGTTGCGAAAGCGTGGGCCATAAAAGACCGGCTCGTTCAAACGGGTATAGTCTTTGATTTTGTCGAACTCGTCGGGATAGAGGGTGGCCAGCTTGGCCACCGCGTCGGGCGGAACCTGATACTTCATGATATTGAAGCAGCCCAGGATGCGCAGCTTGCCCATCGTCTCGACCGCAGCACCGAAGGTAGGCCAGGATTTTGCCGCCGGGCCGTTCCACATCGCATCGAGGTTTTCCATCAAACCCGAATAGGCCTGATCAAATGCGTCAAGGTCCTTCTTTACATCGGCGCCGCGCGAATCTATCGCGAGGATCTTGGCGTAGCCATCGCTCGGCACCATTAGGATGTTCTGCACTTCGGGGAACTCGATCGGGTAGCCTTTAAAGAACTGAGGTTCCGTGTCGCGACTGAGTTGCACGGCACTATTGCCGGGATCCTGAAATTGATGGCCATAAAAGATCTCGGCGAACTTGGAGTAGTGGGACTCCTCGCCCTGCGCTGCCGCGCCGGCATGAAGAGCAGTGCACCCTTCGCCCTGCATGAGGATCTCGTCGATCCCATCCTCCATTTGCTGCAAGGGGTCCTGCTGCTCTGAATAGACGATAGTAGTGAAGCCGATGTCATCGCCCACCTGATTGGACGTTCCACCTTTCTTGACCGCGGCGCGAATTTGCCCGGCGTTCTGCGCAAGCGCTCCCCGGATACCCTTATAGAGCTTCGAGATGGTCGGATAGCTCTCGGTGTTGTATTCGTCCGGGAGGAGAAAAGCAGGAATCTCCAGGCGCATGAAGTTCTTCAGCTGGCGCTTGGACAGCTGGGCCAGGCAGACGTAAAGGTCGGGCTCCGCGTTGCCGGGAAGGCCTTGCGACGGATAGGCCGGATTCAGAGTTCTTATCTGCGGCCGTCCGCCAATCGCCGCCAAAATGTTGCATGCGATCGCCATGTGCACCATCTCTTCCATGGCGATGCTGCGTAGCAGGTTGTAGGCGGTGTAGTTCAGGACCTTCATGGAGTAGGTCGCCGCCAGATAGAGCGGCATCGTTGCGTGCTCGAGCGCGATAGCTGTCTGCAGCGCACTTTTCAGCCATTCGAGGTCGCGCACAGGCTCGGGCACCGCGATGTGATTCGAAATCGTCATGACAGCTCGCTCCTTGGCCGGCGCTGGGGCTCTGCGCGCCGCTGCAGCTTCACGGGCGCGCTTCAAGATCGTCTGGACCACCGACTCGAGTTGGCCCGGCTGTTGCGGTGGCAAATCCGGCTTGCCATAGGCGCAACCTTCCGGAAAAGTCCACTGGTTGTTGACGCAGAAGCGGCACGGTCCGTCAGCGCGCTTTAGGTGGCCGCTGGCCTGATCGAAGGCGAGCGTGCCTGTCTTGAATTCGTCCGCAAGCGCCTGCGCAAGCATGTCGTTAGGATCCATGTAGTAGGCATTGAGTACCTGCCATCCCGCCACGCTGATCTTTGCCCGAATAGGATCGGTCTTGCCTCTGAGTTCAATCGGCACCACGCCGGTCGCCGAGGGTTCCCAGATGCGATTGTTCGCCTGCAGCACTTTCACGTCGTCGGCGAAGTCTTTTTGAAACGCCAGCCACGCTGGGTCCGACAGGCGAGCCTGAGCGAAAAAGTTGGCGCCGTACGAGAAATGCGGGGGTGTCAGCACCCTCGAGCGGAATTTCACATCGCCGATGTCGATCGTTACGTAGGTGGGGCGGGTGCAGGTCTCGTCGAGCAGTTGATAAATGTCGCGCTCTGAGTCCGCCAACGTCATGAACGGTCCGAACACGCGGCGGAACATCGAGAGCGCGCTCCCGCCGACGAGGATCACCACTGCCGGCTGGCTCTGCACAAACTGCGATACCATCCAGCCGTGGTCCGACACGCAGTTGTACGCGATGCGCTCCATCGCCATGTCAAACTTGCCCTGCCAGCCGGGCGAGGCGCAGGCAACCATGTCGTGTTGGGCGACGTCCTCGCCCACGGTCAAGTTGGCGCTTTGCAGTCCCGCCTTGCGCTTGAAGCGATTGAGCACTTCCACCATTCGCTGGTAGTAGCCGGAAGGGTTTTCGTAGATCTGAGCATCCAAGCCGTTGGGCGCGTCGAAGCGGCCGGCCAACGGCGCGCCCTTTTTGAACCAGGTCTTGTCATCGTAGGATTTGCCGTCGTCCTGCACGATCACCCACCGCGCGTCGGGCGTCCATGCGATCTCATACGATGTAGGCTCGGCCCGACCCCGGTATTGCACGGTGAGCAGGATGTAATTGTGCGAGTTCTCTCGGGTCGCTCCCACCACCCAGCCGTCGTCCTCCGCCACGATGCGCTCCGCGGCGTTCAGGTTTTCGCGCAGCAGATCGAGCGATACGCTCTCCTGGTAAAGCGTGAAATGGCGATAGTAGTACGCGTAGCGTGCGTCGGAATCGAACCCAGGATAGAGCCATCGCGCCGCTGAGGTGTACGGGAACCATGCGGTCAGATTTGGATTGATCCCCACTGTCATGATGGGCGCCTTGCGGCAGCCATGCATGATGCCGGGATCGATGAACCGTGCGCCGGTGAGCCGCGCCTGGAGCCACGGCCTCGGCTCCGACCCAGTCGGCGACTGCGCCTCCGTGCGATTAGCCTGCTCGGGAAAGTCAGTGTTCCAGTCGTAGCTGGGATATGGACCGTACGGCGGCGTGCCGCCCCAGAACCAGGCACAGGTGCGGCATTGCTTCACGCTGGAAACGAGGCTGACTTCCAAGGGTAGGGTGTTGCCGACTGTTCCTGACGCCATTGCATACCTCCACTTTCGTGTCGCTCGCTGCGCAAGCCCTGCTGTCTAATAGAAGAGCGCGAAGCTCTGATCGCCGATCCTGTACGTCACGATCTGTGTCGCGTCTGCCACTGCCGACAGCCGTGACTCGGTCGTCCAGCCCAGACAATCCCCGTGGACGCGATTGAAGGTGGTCTTGCCGCTCTTCATATACGTGACGAAGTAAGGGGCGCCGCCGGCCTGATAGAAAGCTCGGACGATGTCTAGGTGCTGTGCGTCCTCGAGATCCATCTGGGTGCCAACCTCGTTCGAGCGGCTGTTCGGATCGTTGTTGAGGTGATCGATATTGACGTTAGGTTTGAGTGTATTGGTCTTGAGAAAGAAGTTCTCGCCGCCCAGGGTGAAAAACGCGAAGCGCGTCCACCCCTTGGCCCACGTCCACGACCAGACGTTCCGCGTGTCCAGCGGCGGCGCACCTCCCGACGAATTTGCAGTGACAGAAATCGAGAACAGATCGACCGCACCGATGTCGAAGTTGTAGGTCGCGTAGTAGACGTTGTTGAGATAAGTGATCGGCTGCAGGACGGTCCATCCGGTGGTGATACCGGGCGGACGCATCCGGTAGTATTCGAATGGCTTCGATGACGAGAAGTCGTCCGCGATAACGTAGAAGCGCAAGATCCCCTCCTTGGCCTGATACGCGACCATGTGCAACCGATCGCCGATAACGAACGGCTGGACGATGTCGCATGGCCCACCGAGATCGATTTTTGAATCGACCGGCGTAATCCAGGGCGACCTGTTCTGAAGCTGGTAAGCGGCGGTCTTCCCGTTGGCGGCGACACCTAGGATGCAGGGCGCGCCTTGCTGCGTAAAATGCACCAGCTGCGTAAAACCCGCCGCCAGCGGACCGCCGCCGGTCTGCGTCCATACGGATTGGACGGTGAGCGAGTTAGGCGTAGTCGAGGGGCTGATCGAATAGATCGTTGGCTTTGGCGATTGGTCGGCCATGAGAGTCCTTCCTGTTCCGGTATTTATCGAACGGCTCTTAGTTGGTTAACCCGAACTTCCTCCGAGATCTTCCTCGTGCATCAGGAGCGGTTTTGGATCGACATTGACGACCTCGTAGTAACGGACGCGCGCCGGACGGCCCGCTCCCGCCAGTTGGACGATTTCAAACCCGTGATTGTACCAGCCCTCAGTAAGGCCAAGCCGCAGCCGATCGCTCTTGAGCGGCACCGGGTAGTGCTGTGCGTAGGGAGCCTCTTTTTCCTGCACCGGAATTGCCGAGTGGCCGATGCAGCGTCCTACCGGCAGAGTCCGAAAGATATCGGCTATGTCGTGATCGGTGGGCCAGTCGGAAGGCCGATAGTCGTTCTGGAATATATTAAGATTGTGCTCGTGCCCCCAGAACCAGGCGGGCACGCGCTGGCCGAAGTAGCGTCCGAGCTGGCGCCATATCTCGGTGTCGATCCACTCGCGATTGATATCGGAGCGGTCGAGGATGGGCTTTCCGCCGGCATCCTGGATCGTCCGCTGCGCCGTGCCGCACGGAATCGAGGCCGAATAGAGCGGATGGTGTGAGAGCAGGATGCTCTGGCCGCGGAACTGTTCAATCTGGTGGCGATGCCATTGCGTTTCGTCGTCGCGCAGCACCACCGTATCTGCGGGCACCGGGTTCTTCTGCACCGCCTCGTTCACCAGCACGCGCGGATCCTTGCCGTGCAGCAATTGCAGCGCCACCCGCTGCTGGTCGTCGGAGATGGCCAGATAGTGACCGTAGTAGCCGGTGTCCATGCCGAGGAACTGCCACCCCTCGTCGGCGCTGCGCAGGCTGAAATAGCTGGCCGGTTGACGCTGGCTGGGCAGCGGCGTCAGCCTGCCGGAGTCCAGGCAATCGAAGTACGCGATGTTGCCGCTGAAGTATTCGTGGTTTCCCGGCACCGTATAGACCGGCACGCGCACGCCAACCTCATCCAGCACGGTCTCGATAAGGCCAATGAAGCGATGCTTGAACTCGAAGCTGGTCCCGGAGAAATAGACGTCGCCAACGTGCAGGATCGCATCCGGCTTGAACGAGAGCGCCGCCAACAGCACTGCGGCAGCAACGTCGGTGCCGGTGCCAATGTCGCCGATCAGCGCGACCGTCCCGTCCGACGGCAGCCGCCACTCGATCACAGAATAGCTGAGGCTGCCCTTGCCGCCATTCGGCGCGTTCCACGCTCGATAGTGCGGCCGGCCTCCTTTGTGAAATGGATATTGCGCGTAATAGTCGAAATACTGCTGCGACATCTGCTGCCAGAGCGGATTGCCGAATGTGAAGCGCTCCAACTGGGTCTTCAAATCGGCCTGAAGCTGCGCGTCGCCGACACTCCTGGCATGTCCAATTTGATGGCAACACTGCGCCAGGTACGCCGCGACCTCGGGGTCGTCACGGTGCGGCTTCTTGCCACTTCCGCCGGGCGCTTCCAGCGCTTCGCCGCGGGCAAACGCCTCGCAATAGAGATCGGTTCCGGCCAGCATCGGATCATCGACGTCGATAGCGGCGGCGCAGTCGTTGCGGCCGAGGTGCTTGGCCATCACTTCTGTGACCGCCGATTTCCACAGGGCGGCGTAGAGATTCTCGACAGCCTTGACCCGTTTCATCGCTTGATCTCGCCGCCCGCGTCCGGCTCCGGGCGTGCCAATTGGATGTTTATACAGTCGTTCTGCGTGAGATCGATCCCGGTCCACGGCTGCCACAATCCGGCCGGCATCACGTAATTATCGGCGATCTTGTCGAGGCAGGGCGTCGACAGACGTGCAAGGCCGCCGAGTAGCGATAGGGCCGCTCCTTGAGGGGAGGCGCGATGCTCCCAGAAGACGACGTAGTCGGCGCCCGCGCAAAGCAGCGCGCCGTCGACGTCGGCGGGCTGCTTCTGGTACATGGCAGCCCAGTTCCCGATCACCTCGAGGAAATCGCTGCTCGATTGCGCGGCGGGCCTCGCGCCAATGAAATGGCGCACGTTCCCCAGCATCCAGTCGACCGGCCGATCGAACAGATAGTAAGGCTGCTCGGCAATCACCTGCGCGGTGAGCGCCACCGCGAATTGCGCCGAACTCCTTTTGGTGTCGTAGGCGCCGCCGTGGAGGTTGGTGTATGCGCGGACCGCCACCGTTTTGAAGGCGTCCTGATAAGCCTGTTGCGTGGCCCAGAACATCAGAGCGGTCTGGTCGGGCACGGTTGCCGGCTTGCCCGACTGCGGAACCATCGACGGTACATAGGCGCGCAATCCGGAGTTCGGCTGCAAAAGGGCACACGCTGGTACGAATACGCTGCCGAGGAATTTCGTGAAGTCGGCATAGCTCGTCTGCTGCGCTTTGAAGCCGCGCCAGACATGCACCGAATCCGGCGCCACCGGCTGCTCACGAGCGCTCATGGCTCCCACCTGCGCTTGAACTGCATGTTGAAGCCGTCGCCGCTGTTGATAGTCATGCCCGGCCAAACGTCCCATAGCCCCTTTTCGAGGCCGGTCGGCTTCGGCGTGATGCGCCGCGACCAACCCAGAAGTGTTGTGAGGCTGTCTATGCCGCTAGCGCCGGAAGCCCCTATCAGTTCCCAATAAACGAGGTAATTGTCGCCCGCGCAGGCGATAGCCCCGGAAACGGCGCCTTTTTTTTGGATCTGCGTCAGCGCCGAAGCAATTTGAGCGCGGAATGAGTCCGGAGGCACCGCGTCGGGACGGCTGCCGGCCAAGTGCTGAACGTTGCCTTTCATCCAATCGGCCGGTTTATCGATGAGGTAGCAGGGGTGCTCCGACGTTATCGTCCCGGCAAAGAGCGTCGGGAAGTCGGCGCCGCTCGGTGGCCGATAGACGGCGTTGTGGGTAAGCGTGTAAGTGCGCACCGCAAGGGTCTTGAAGCCGTCGGTGTAAGTCTGCTGCGAATCCCAGAACAGAATCGCGGTCTCATCGGGCACGGTATCGGGCTTGTCCGGCAGGCCCGCAGGCACCGACGGAATGTAGCCGTCGAGCCCAATCTTGACCTGCATCTCAACGGTAGCAGGCACGAACACCGTGCCGAGCTTGGACAGGAAGTCGGCTTGCGCCGTTGGCAACGGCGATGCTGCGCGATAGCCACGCCACACTCTAACCGCGTTGGGCGGGACTTCGAATGCCTGGTTCATTTCGCTCCCCTTGGATCGTGCCGCGTGCCCGCCCTCAATCGATCTGCGCGAGCGTAGCCCACGTGGCGACAGCGCCGTTGAAGCTCGAGTAGAGCCCGTAGGTTTCATAGATCAATCCCGACCAGCGGCTGCGCACCGGGTCAGAAAGCGGCTCGCCCGCATTCGTCGCCGAGGGAACGATCGGATCGGATATGTTGCGGACGAACGCGTACTTGACGGCCCGGTCGCCCGCGATCTTTGCGATGACCGCGTCGTCCATCTCCAGGAATGCATACTTGTCGGCGGACGATCCTTTCGCGATGAAATAAAAATCCGTCGTCAGCAGCGGCACGCCGCGCAGCGCATGATTTCTGGGCGTGTGCAGTTCGCCCGGGCGAACCTGCGGGTTCACCAGATCGTCGAGACCGATCGCGTCGGTGCCCGGGACCTGCGCATGCATCTTGGTGACGAGCAATTGAAGTGCAGGATAACTGACTGCGGCACTCATAGGAAAGAACAACTGCTGTTGCGCTTCCCCCATCAGCGCCATGGACGGGAACCATGCTGAGGTGTAGGTCTGTCCGTTCCAGGCAAAGCTCCCGCTGTTGATCGGGTTCTCCAGACGGATAGTCGCCGAGTCAGTGATCACCACATCGCCCAGCCGCTGATCCTCGCGCGTGCCCCCGGCCGTGCCGATGGAGTAGATCCATTGCGGGCTGACATCCTCGATTATCTGACTCACTATCTGTACGAGGCCTGAAAGTCCGGGGGCGTGAGCGAGGTGAGAGTTGGATTTGAACAGCAGCAGTTTAAGCGCGCTGCCGTTGCGGCGCGCGATCTCGACGAGCGCGTAATAGCCCCACAGCGGCGGAGGAGGAGGCGGGGGCGTCGGGGCTGCGGCCGTCACTTCGGTCGTGGTCACCGCGGGCGTCGTCAAGGCCGTGGCCGCAGGCGCGGGAGCGGGGGCGGGCGGCATTGGCGGCGCATTGCGCGTATAGAGATGCCAACCAGCCTCCCACTGGCGCGCCGTCGGCAGGCGGGTGCCATTGCTGTTGAGAAACACATGATCGAGCGCCGACCACTCCGCCGAGGTCCACGTGATCACGACCGCGTCTGCCTTCGGCAGTCGCTGCTCCGGTCCGCTGTACGTGAACTCGGCGCGTTTCGGCGCGCTCGAACCAATACGCCGCCAATCGACCACCGGAAGCGGCGTAGGATCGAAAGTTGGCGTTTCGACTACGATGTCCGAATACCGGGACATGCTCCCCTCCTTAGGACCGCAGACCCACAACCGCGGATTTGGAGGCTCTCCGAATCCGTCGATCTTCTAACTTTACGACTTTACGGCTAGCGGTTTGTCATGTCTTAAGTCAAGTAAACTTTGAGTTTTGTGCGCGGCTGAGCCGTGTCCCTACTAAAAATTCCATCGGAAGCGGAATTTGAGCGGCTGTGAGAATCGCTATCGAATAGATGCGCTTTTTCTATCTGGTAGCGATCGAGGCGGAAGAGGAAGCGAAGACTAGTAGAGCAGATAGCGCGCGCGCAGGATGCGGAAATTCTCCAGCTCCGGTTGCCACTGCGCGACGATCTGTTTGGGATCCACGCCCGACTTGATTTCCTCCAGCGTCCGACGCGAACCAACCATCGAGAGCGTCGCGTCAATCTTGAAATCATCCACATATAAATGATGCAGCGCGGCAATCAGCTCGATTCCGAGCGCCGGCGAATCAAGCGCGAGGCGGTCGTCGAGAGAAATCCGTACTCCGTGGCAACTCCGGCCGGCATAGGTGTCGGCGGATGGCGTGAAATCGGCCGACTGAAAGCTAACGCCGGGAATCTTTCGCTTGTCCAGGTAGGAGAGCAGCGCCACAGAATCGATCCACGGCGCGCCCACCAATTCGAATGGAGTCTCTGTCCCGCGCCCGACGCTCACGTTGGCGCCCTCGATCATCGCAACGCCGGGATAAAGCGTCGCTTCAGTAAGCGTTCGCAGGTTGGGTGACGGCGGCGTCCATCGCAGCCCCGTTTGATCGAACCATTCGGCCCGCGAATAGCCGCGCATCTTGATCACGTGCAGGCGCGCGCCAATGTGGTTTTCGCGATTGAACATCTCGGCAAGCTCGCCGACCGTCATGCCGTGGCGCGTCGGCAGCGGGAAATATCCGGTGAACGACTTCAAGTCGGCATCCATGATCGGGCCTTGCACGACGGCGCTCGAAATCGGATTCGGACGATCCAGCACATAGAAGTCGATGCCGCGGTGCGCCGCTTCCTCCATCGCGTAGGCCATGGTCGTGACGTAGGTGTAGAAGCGCGCGCCCGAGTCCTGAACGTCGAACACCACCGCATCGAGGCCGTCGAGCATCGTGGCGCTCGGACGCCGCATCTCTCCGTACAGGCTGAAGAAGTGCAGGCCCGTGACGGGCTCGATGCCCGGCGCGACGCTCTCATCGAGATCGCCGTGCAAGCCGTGCTCGGGACTGAAGATCGCGCGCAGCGTCAGTCCGCGCGCACGTGAAAGCGCTTCGATATCGCGAGTGCCGGCTTGAGTGACACCGGTTTGATTAGTGATCAATCCGACGCGCGTGCCTTTGAGTTGGGCGAATCCGTCACCCGCCAATACGTCGGCGCCACTTAGAACCCCTGTGTGAGCGGAAGTGCGTTTGGCCAACGCGCAGAAGGTGCTCAAGGACGGCCGACATTCGACGACGCGATCCTCGGACAGGGCGCCGAGGCGATCTGAAATCAGCGCGAGAATTTCGCGTCGCAACGGACCCGCATCACCTGCGCCGCTGGGGTACGTGCGGTTGGTCAAGATGATCGCATAGGTGGAAGACACGGGATCGATCCACAGCATCGTCCCGGTGAATCCGAAATGGCCGTACGAGCCGACCGGCAAGAGCTGCTCGCGATTCGCACACAGCGGCGCGCCGAGATCCCATCCCAGCCCGCGCAGGTGGCTCGCATCGACCGCGTCGGCCGGCGATTGGGGAATCGTCATTTCATCGATCGAACGCGGAGAGAGAATCGTGACCGCGCCCGCGCGCCCGCCGTCGAGCAGCGTCCTTGCGAAGATCGCCAGGTCGTTGGCGGTGGAGAACAGTCCGGCATGACCCGCGAGACCTCCCATTCGAGCGGCGGTCGGATCGTGGACTTCGCCAATGCGCAGCTTGCCGTCGACGTATTCGGTCGGCGCAATACGATTGAGTTCTCGCGCCGGCGGGCTGAAACCGGTGTCAGCCATTGCGAGCGGCTTGAAAATGTTGATGCGGCAATAGTCGTCGAGCGGAAGCTTCGCGACGCGCCGAACCACCTCGCCGAGTGCCTCGAAATTGATGTCGCTGTACTCGTAGTGCGTTCCCGGAGGATGAAGCGGCTTCGCATCCTCGGTCATCTTCATTGCGGTCGAGTAGCCGGTCCATTTGCGGCGTAGGTCCAAATCCGGTGCGAGGCCGGAATAATGTGTCATCAACTGGCGAATCGTGATGCGTTCCTTGCCATCGCGAGCGAAGGCGGGCCAGTAAGTCGCGACCGGTGCGTCGAGGTCGATCCTGCCGCGCTCGCGAAGCTGCATTATCGCGACCGCAGTCGCGACCGGTTTGGTCAGCGAGGCGAGATCGAAAATTGTGTCGGGAGTCATCGCGACTCGCCGGGGCTCAAGCGCGCGATATCCGAAAGCGTGGCGATAAACGACCTGGTTGCCCTGCCCAATCTCAACGACGGCGCCGTGGATTCTTCCCGCTTCGATCTCAGACTGAACGATGGTGTCGATTTGTTGCAAGTCCGCTTCGCGCAAGCGTGCGGGCGATTCCGGATCGGCGCAGGCAGGCGTGGCGGCGATAGCGGCGAGCAACTGAAACGCGAGTGCCGCGATCAGACGGTGCGCGAAAAACGCCGTCGGCTTTCTCATGGCGGCGATTGTACCACTTCCGGAACGTCATCCTTGCAGGCCGCGCCCTCCACCTTCAGCCCGTCGGCGGTGTACTGGTTGCGCGGGTTCCATAGCATCCAGCCGTCAGAGCCGAACTTTTCGGCGGCTGAAATTTGCGCCCTTATCTGCGTGCCGGTGAACTGTCGATGGTCGAAGGCGTAATCGCGAAATGCCTGCAGCCACGGGCGAAACCGAATCGAGGGGATTCCACGCTCGCGCGCGTTCTGCAGCGAGAGGAAGACGATTTCATACGGATGCGCGACCGGATTGCGATAACCGGGAATGCCGAATTGGAAGCACGACGGGTACAGCATCGGCGCGATGTAGTCGACGATGGGCGCGAGTTCCTCGAGCCGCTGCCCGATATGGGTGTCGTCGAGGTTCCACGCCACGTACCCAAAGATGTCGGCGGCGAGAAACACATTGTAGGGAGTGAGGCGCCGCCGCGCTTCGGCCAGAAAGCCGGAGATCGTGGCGAGGCGACCCTTCATGTCGGTTGGTTTGGAAAACTTCAGCCCTGGCGCGTCGGGAAAGCGCACATAGTCGAACTGGATTTCGTCGAAGCCGAGGCGCGCCGCCTCGAGCGCGATCGAGATATTGTAGTCCCACACCTCGGTGTTGAAGGGATCGGTCCACGCGAGGCGTTCGCGGTCCCTGAAGATTGCGCCGCTGGCGCGCTTCACCGCCAAATCGGGTCGCGCGGTCGCGAGCGGATCATCCTTAAAGACGACAATTCGTGCGATTGCGTAAATGTTGTCGTGATGAAGCCGTTCAATCATTGCCTTCGCGTCGCGTATCGTCGTCAGTTGGTTCGAATGAACCTCCTCGGCGAGCGGAAGCGAGGTTTTAAATGCGATCAACCCGCGATCGCCTTTGACGTCGATCACCACGGCGTTAAGTTCGGTTTTGTCGATGAGACCGAGCGCCGCCTCGCGCAACTTCGTGCTGCCGATGCCGTAGAATGAAAGGTAGAGCGCCTTCGGCATCATCGGGGTGAGCTCAATCGGTCCGGAATGACCTTTCAACTCGCCGACGGAGATCGATTCGCGCTGGTGGCCGTACGCTCTTAAGCCGATCGCGTCGCCGTGGCCGCTGATCTGGAACTTGCCGTCGCGATCGGTTCGCACCACGACGTCCTCCAGTGTCACGATCGCATCCTCCACCGGCCTCTTGGTCGAGCCATCGATAACGGTCCCGGTGTAAGCCATCGTCGACAGGGGCCTGAACAAAGATGTGAGGACGAACAAAGACAGCGTGAAAATAATCGGCCTCGACATCAACTATCACCGACTGGTTGTTGGCGTCCGAGCGGGTAGCAGACTCTCGAATCTTTGTCCGATGTCGCCATCGGTAACGATGAAGCGGGGGAGCGCCATGACGTTGTCGCCGCGCGAGACCTTGCGTCGTTCGATGGTAAATGCGGCGACGTATCCGGATTTTGTGGCGGCGCCAATCAGCTCATCGTCGTAGATGCCGAACGGCCAGCTCAGCATCGTCACGTGGCCGCCGAGCCGGCGCTCCAGGAACTGTCGCGATTTGTTGAGCTGGCTATCCACCAATTTACCGTAATCCCCGGCGGCGAGTCGGCGCCTCTCGATGCGAAAATTGGGATGCCAGTACGCGTGCGATTCCACCGAGAAGAGTCCGGTAGCTTTCAGTTCCGCGAGCTGTTCCCATGTCATCGCATACGGGGCGTTCGAAATCGCCGATGGATAAATGAACAGTGTCACCGGGATTCGATAGCGCTCAACCAACGGCTTCATGTCGCTGAACACGGTACGATGGCCATCGTCGGCGGTGATCGCGACGGCGCGCGGCGGCAACTCGCCGTGACCCGCGACGAAATTCACCACATCGTGAAGCGGAACAATAGTGTAGCCATTGTCATGAAGACACTTGAGCTGCGATGCGAAGACCGCGGTGGTGACCGTCATGCTATCGGCAACCACCGGGCCGAACCGATGGTAGACAAGAATGGTCGCGGACGTTGCGCTCTCCGGCGCCGCGATCGCGACCGATGTCATCGCGCTCAGGCACAGCGCCAGAAGTGTAAAGACAAACAGGAAGCGCCCCCTTTGCTTCATAACTCTTTTGCCGAACAGTCAGGAGCGCGCCGGCAGAATCAGAATTTCCACCGCAGATTTTCCGCCAGATTCACCGTGAATCGCGCATACTTCGGCGGAATCCGGCCCGCGGCCCACTGCGCCGGAAGTGATACTTCGTCAAGCACCGCGATATCGACCTTGGTGCCGTCCTCACGCGTGAAGGTCCGCGTGCCGGAGTACTGCACGATGGTCGGGAGAATCATACCGCTGCTTTTG
>JBGPNU010000027.1:0-16660 GCA_041487675.1 Binatus sp. (SeqCode) | reverse complement strand
TCCTAGGCGGGCGGCTGCTTCGTTGCGTGCCGAATTTTGCGCCAGAAATGGCACTTCGAGTCGACTCGGACCAGCGGCTCCTCGATCCCACGTTCGCGGCGGAATTCATCGACCGCCTTGCGGCAATAGGTCCACGAAGTCTCGCCGTAATCGTCGATGATCGCATATCCGCCGATCGACAATTTATCGTAGAGATTTACCAGCCCGTCTCTGGTCGATTCGTAGAAGTCGCCATCCAGCCGCAGAATCGCGAGCGCTTCGATCGGAGCATTCGGAAGGGTGTCCTTGAACCACCCTTTAAGGAACCGAACCTGGTCGTCGAGCATCCCGTAGGCGCGGAAGTTTCGCTGAACTTCCTCAAGACTTGCCGCGAGATGCTTGTAGGTCTTCGTCATAACCGGGCCCCGATGAGCCTTCGCTTCAAGGGGGAACTTCTCGGCATCGGGCTCCGGCAGCCCTTCGAAGGAATCAGCCACCCATACGGTCTTATCCGTGGCGCCGTAAGCCTTGAGCGCAGCGCGCATGAAGATGGTCGCGCCGCCGCGCCAAACTCCCGCTTCGATTAGATCGCCGGCAATCTCGCGTGCGAGAACATCCTCGATGCAGGATTGCAGATGGTCGAATCTCTTCAGAGGCAACATCGAAACCGCGGAACCGTTGATATAGTGATGGATAAAGCCATGCACGAAGCGCAGTTCATTCTCCTGATCGGCGTCGGGTTCTGCCTCGAACAGCGTATTTGTCAACGAGCGTTTCAAGAGATCGAGATAAAGCCTGATTGCCGGCTCTGCAAGCCGCGATGGATCGTGTCGGGAATTCGAAAGATTTGTGTCCTTGACAGTGCTCATCAGAGCCAAAGTACACCGGCCATTCTTCCCGCAGCAAGTGCGCAGCCGTCCCCCTCTTGAGAGCCGCGCATACGCTCTGGCAGGATAGCCATGAGCATTGTGCCTTTATTGCGTTAACACCTTTATTGAGTCGAACCCTGGCGCGACTCTATCGAGCAAGGAAAGCAAAGCAGGTATGGAAAGCGCAGGTTCGCTCGGGGTCGGATGAATGCCGGATAGTGTTGAACACCGACGCGCGGAACTTGTCACGGCGAACGCGTCTGATTCCCGTGCAAGGCACGATGCCGCGACCGCTGAAAACGACAGAAAAGCTTCCGGCGACGGTGCGTGGCACCCCGGTATGGGGTTGAGGGAATACAGCACGGTCCGGAAGTCTTCGTTCACCCATCGGCTGGTTCTTAAGACGGTCCCATATTTCGTCAGTATGTTGCCGGCCAGGATGCGACTGCTCGGGTATCGCCTAATGGGAGTGAAATTCCGCGGTACTGGACATTTTATTGGCCGCGATTGCCTTATCGATCCGGTTTTTCCCGAGATGATTACGCTCGAAGATCGCGTTTGCCTTGCCCCGCGTGTAATCATTGAATGCCATAATGTGAGAAGCGATTTGTTGAAGCCGGTGACTCTTGGGGCCCGTTCGTATGTGTGTACCGGCGCGATCATAGTGCCGGGTGTCAGCATCGGCGCCGGCGCGATAGTTGGCGCCGGGTCCGTGGTATTGCGGAGCGTGCCTGCCGGAGTCATGGTTATTGGATCGCCCGCAAGAGTCGTCGGAAAGGTGCACGACGAGTGGGACAAAGGCTGACCCTCTCGAGATTCCCGCTTCCCTTCAGGCTATTATGAGAGTCGCTTCCTCGCGGTGGTGTGACGGCTGGTCGGGCAAGTTCGGATGAAAAATGGCGTCACTACCGACCGCGAGCCAATTCTCGACGCGATTGAGTCCCGCGACTATTCTTTGGCTCATCAGCTGATGTCCGCTCTCTATCGTTCCTCGAGAACCCTTTCCAACGCACAGTTTGTCCTCAAGCAGTTCGAACGGATCAAACCCAACATCGATCTGCCCTGCTTGCGCGCCGCAATCTTGCGCACGTATACAGTCGAGCCGCTGGTTCCGCTCCTTCGCGCTGAAGCGGTGTCTCACAGCCTCGACTTGGCCGTGCAGGTTGGAGGATTCAACACCTACGCGCAAGAGGTCCGCGATCCGGCGGGCGGCCTGTACCGCTTCGAGCCGGAGGTAATCTGGCTGGCGACGCAGACGCGCGATGTATTGCCGGAGCTGTGGAACGATTCTGTCGAGGTGGGCTCTTCCGCCTTCGATAGTCTTCTGGACCGGACGCGCTCCGAATTGCAGGCGTTCATCGACGCAGTCCGGTCGCACAGTCAGGCCCATGTGGTGCTGAATACCTTCGACCCGCCGCCATTTCCTCGCGCTGGAGTGCTGGACTCCCAGCAGAGTGCCGGACAGGTGGAGGCGTTGCGCACAATCAATCGCGAAATAGTGCGAATTTGCTCCGAGAACGCAGGCGTCTACGTATTCGACTACGACGGCGCGATTGCCAGATTCGGGCGTCTCAGATGGTACGACGAAGCCAAATGGCTGAGCATCCGTTTGCCGCTACGCGCCGATGCGTTGCCGCATCTTGCGGCAGAGTACACGCGGATTCTGCTGCCGCTCGCGGGGCGAATATGCAAGGCATTAGTCGTGGATCTCGACAACACCCTGTGGGGCGGAATCATCGGCGAAGACGGGCTCAACGGGATAAAACTCGGTGAGGACTATCCGGGCAATGCGTTCCTGGAATTCCAGCGCGCCGTGCTCGAGCTGTACCAGCGCGGGGTAATTCTTGCGGTCTGCAGCAAGAACAACCCGCAGGACGCGCTCGAGATGCTGAGCGAGCATCCGGCGATGCTTCTGCGTCCGCATCATTTTGCCGCGAACCGGATCAATTGGAACAACAAGGCGCAAAATTTACGCGAGATTGCCGTGGAACTGAACATCGACTCCTCCGCGCTCGCCTTTGTGGACGATGACCCCAAAGAACGCGGTGAGATCCGCGCACTTGCGCCGGAAGTTTACGTAATCGATCTGCCCTCCGATCCAGCGGGCTACGCGACTGCCTTGCGCGAGGCGCCGGTATTTGAACGGCTTGCGATTTCCGCGGAAGACAAGGTGCGCGCATCTCACTATCAGGCCGAGCGAAAGCGGGTGGCGCTCAAGACTAGTGCCTTGAGTTTGGAAGACTACTATCGGTCCCTTAACATCCGGGTAACTATCGGAGCAGTACGCGCGGAGACCTTAGGTCGGGTCGCGCAGCTTACTCAAAAGACGAACCAATTCAACCTCACTACGAAACGATACAGCGAACAGAAGATTGCCGAATTGGCTTCGCGTGAAGGCTGGAAGGTGTACACGCTATCGGCGGCAGATCGCTTGGGCGATTACGGATTGGTGGGAATAGCAATTTCCTCACAAACCGGCGAGGTCTGCGAGATCGACAGTTTCTTGCTGAGTTGTCGTGCGATGGGACGCACGATCGAGACGGCATTTCTCGCCCATATCGTGGCAGATTGCGCCCAGCGGGGCGCCCGCCTGCTGCAAGCCTGGTTCGTGCCGACCGTCCGAAATGCTCCGGCGAGAGACTTCTATCCGAGCCGTCAGTTCCGGCTCGTTCGCGAGGAGAATAGTCGCCTTCTTTTCGAATACGATCTGAGTCGGAAGATGGAATCGCCCAGCTGGATCGAATGTCGGTCCGAAGGAGCGATTTCTCATGCCTGATTCGGTGCTGGACCGTGTTCGGGGAATTGTGGCGGAGATGACGATGCTGCCATTTGAATCGATTACAGCGCGGTCATCGCCTGAGTTGCATCCGGAATGGGATTCGCTGGCCCAAGTGAACATCGTGGTCAGTCTCGAACAGGAGTTCGGTCGCCAATTCTCGCCGGATCAGATCGAACGCATGGTGAATGTCGAAAAAATCGCCGAGGTGCTTACTGCGCAGGCGCATTAGGCTTGCGGTAGACGCCAAGGATTACGCTTGCGGCGAAGCGCTCCGCGCCCAGGCGCAGCAGCAGCCGACTTGCGGCCAGTTCCGCGGCGCACAACGGTGCGATGAAATAAAATAGCGGGCGCGCGGGCGCCAATAGCACTTTCTCGCTTGAGAGCCCGGCCTGCCCCGCGGCTGCGGCAAGATCCGCGCAAGTGTTGGCGCGGTAGTAGGTCGGAAACACGTCCTCTTCTTCGCGAAAATCCATGAAGCGAATCATTTTCAAGATGAATGGTTTGGGCAAAATACGGCGCCCCAGCTCCACGATGCGCACCGCGTAGCTGGAGACGTTGGGGGTGTGAATGATCACGCGGCCGCCCGGGGCGAGCACGCGCGCAAACTCCGACAGCACTTCGCGCGGCCGCTCGAGATGCTCGGCAACATTATTGAGGGTGATCAAGTCGATTGATTCGCTGCGAAACGGAAGGTGGTCAAGTGCGGCCCCGACGCCGACACGAATGCTGCGATGCTTCGCGATTGCATCGAGGACGCGATCGCAGCACACGGCCAGCCTGACCCGCTGCACCATCGCCAGTTCGATTTCGGGTGTGGTGACCTCCAGAATCTGATGGCCGCCGCCGGCGTCAAGCCACCGCGTTTGTGGAGTCAGCACCTCGCCGATCAATCGTGCGTAGGTAAGCTGGGTGTATTCGCGCTGCGGATGAATCCGGTCTTTCAGCCAATAGTAGGAACCGCGGCCCAAATATCGATCCAGCGATCGCCACATTTGGGACGAGGCGGTCCCGCGAACGGAATGATTATTCTTCATCAGAATCCTTGAAATTCCTTCCGGCCCGCGACACCTCACCCGATCTCGGATCCCCGCACTTGCCGGCACCCAGGCAAAGCATGGGGAAATAGCAGTTTGCAACCATTCGTCAAAACGTATAGTCGCGCCGATGTAGCCGAGCGATGCTTGCAGAGGTTTCCAGCCAATGCGACAGTGGCACCAAGAGGTTCTAATCCGCGAATAAACTTTACGTTTTGCATAGGAATTATCAAGTTGTGCTCAAACTGACTAATCAAATAGCTATTGCGTTGGTCGTTATATGTGTCTCGATGATCACGCTCATTGGCTCCGGGTACTGTGACGGTGTCGTTACCGGAGGGCTCGATGTGCCGGAAACGGGGTACACTTTGGGGCCGAATCTTCTGGTCAACGGAGATCTGCGCTCTGGACTTCAAGGGTGGACGCTCAACCCTTCCTGCTTCAGCCTCGAAGGAAGCGGCGATACCGCCAGCATGCGGCTGCAGGAACCGTGCGCCCAGCCTTACCCATTCGCCCAGAATGCTTTTAAATGTCCGCCTGGCCTGTACACGATTTCGGCTGAAATAAAAACTCAAACGACCTTCACCGTGCCAAAGCGGCTCGGCGGAACCCGAATCCGGCTGCTGGCAATGCCTGCGAGCAAATGGACGATGACTAGTGCGAGTGTCGGGACGACCGATTGGACTAACGCGGTTAAAGCGCATGCCGGGGTCGCCGATGGCAGCATCGGTGCCTTCCGTGCGGAAACCGTGGGACCGGTGGCTGGAACATCATGGTTCAGAAGACTTTTTCTGCGCCGCGAGAATCCCCCGCCGCTGGAAACCTTTCTGCTGTATCCGAACTATCGGGGCATGATGTTCAGCGACCAGGGCCAGGTAGCGCGGGTCGCCATCGATGTTAATCCGCCGGCGGACACAACCATGGCGCAGCTTCACGTCGTGCTTGAAGTGATGGATCCGGGCGGAAAGGTGCTTTCGACCCATCGGCTGTCGCCGCCGGTGGGTGGCTCGACGGTCGCGACGATCGACATGGCTAGTCTTCCGCCTGGACGATATCAGCTACACGGATATCTGGAAGGGCCCGGCGATAAGAGGATCTTCGCACAATCGTCCTACACGATCGCCAAGGTCAGCAGCGAGACGCGCGCCTCGATGAAGGCGTGGATCGATTCGGACAATATCATACACATGGGCGGCCGCCCGCGATTTGTGATCGGGCTGTACGATACTACCGGCTACGCGCTTCGGCCCGATTACTACGCTCCGCGATTGAAGGCGATAGCCAAAGCGCCGATCAATCTGATGATAAATTATTACATCGCCAACGGCCGCGCGGATGTGATCCATGCTTACACCGAGGCGATGGAGCCGTTCGGCATTTTCTACCTGGCCACCGTGAGCGCTTTTTTCCCGGAGATGCGATCGTATCCGAAGTGGGCGCAAGCGGAAAACGTTGGCCCGGACCAGGTGATTGCTCAATATAGTAAAGGATTGGCCGGCGATTCGCGCGTGGTCGGCTATTACACGTGTGACGAGTGCGCAGGCGAGAGGCAGCCGCGGACATTTCATCAATATGACCTGATCAAACAGTACGACCCGGCCAGCATAGCCTTCGCGGTGGAGAATTACCCCAACGAATTTCAATTCTGGCGCGACACCGTCGATGTGCTCGGTGTCGACCCGTACGTTCTCGGCAGCCGCCATCCTGAAAGCTATGTCGGCGATATGACCCGGAAGGTGATCGACGCGGTGCATGGTGCACGTCCGGTGTGGACGGTGATCCAGTTTTTCTGGTTCACGTCGCTATCGCACTTTCCAACCGAGCAGGAAGTCCATGATATGAGCTGGATGGCGATCACCGAGGGCGCGCGCGGGGTGTTCTATTGGTCATACGGACTGCGCGGACTCGACTGGGGCAAACGGGATCCAGTGCTTCGCCAGCAGCGTTACGACGAATTGGTCAACGTGACGCGAGGAATCAGTGCGCTTGAGCCGGTATTGCTCGCGCCGGACAGTCCTGTGCTCTCCGCAAATTCGGCTTCCGGCATCGTGATTACAAAGGAGAAGGACCTCAATGACGGAAGCCGCTACCTCATTTCGTACAATCACAGCGGTGACAGCGTCGAAGCGAGCTTCACGCTGCGGCGGCCCGCTCGCGCGGTCTCAGCGTACGGCGAAAATCGCTCAATTGCGGTGGACCAAGGCGGCTCTCGATTCAAAGATACTTATGCTCCATTTCAAGCTCACGTTTACAAGATAAATTGATGGATTCTCGCGTGCGTGAATGCACCCTGGAGATTGCGAGCTCTGCGGCTGTTGTTGAGAATCCGTCATTTCCTTCACTTCCAATCACCGATGCGCTATGTGAATTGATTGTCGGCGATGGCTACTTGACATGTGCGAGGCTCGCCCATGCGAGAGCAGTCACTTACACGCGGGTCATTTGACTGCACCGATTGATCATTCATGAGAGAATAGTGTGTTGCCGCGGGGCCGGCTTTGGCAGCTGGGAGTCTCATGTCAGGGCGAAATGAGTAACGGAAAAGTATTGCGATTGCCCAATTTCATTCATGTGGGCCCGCCTCGAACCGGTACAACCTGGTTGCACGAGGTGTTGAAGGGTCACATCGGCTTGCCGAGTGAAAAAGAAACGCGATTTTTCGATGTCCGCTACGATCGCGGCGTCGAGTGGTATTGCGGCCTGTTCGGCGACTATCCGGCCGGTGGTCCGGCGGGAGAGATGGGTCCGACTTATTTCTCCAATGCGATCGCGCGGGAAAGAATCAAACATCAAATTCCGGACTGCAGAATTATTGTCACTTTCCGAGAGCCGGCCGCCAGATTGTATTCGCTGTATCGGCTGATCCGATCGTCGCGCCGTCCCGTGAGTCATACGTTCAACGGATTTTGGCGCTTGCAGATCAACTGCGGCGCGGATCTGTGCAGCTATGCGACTCACCTTAAGCGATGGCAGGCGACATTTGGAATGTCGCGGGTGCTGGTGCTGTTCTATGAAGATCTAAGTTCGAATCCGCAAGGCTATTTGGACGCGGTCTGCGATTTTATCGGAGCGCGCCGCATCGCGCTCGATCGCTCCACGGTCGGGAGCGCGAAGATATATTCGGCTCCTACAACCGCCGACTCCAGCGCGATTGCAGGGCGAATGGCCGGGGCCGTCGATTGGGCTTCTCGCCATGGCGCGCGTCCATTAATCAAACTAGGCCAGCGTACCGCGCTGTGGAAGATCATGCGGCGGCCATTCGTCGAGGAGTTCCCGCCGCTGAGCGAGGAATCGGCTGACGAGATCCGCGCGATGATGCTCCCTGAAATCGAGGAGCTTGAACTAATCACGGGGAGAGACCTTTCCGGCTGGAAATCTCGCGCGCACCGCAAATTTGACGATGGTCGCGCGGACGTTCGATCGCAGGCTGGATAACAACTCGATGCAGCCGATCGGGTTCCTATCGAACGCGAGACTTTCGCTCGCCACTACGAGTGCTGCCGCCGGATCCTGCGGCGGACGTTTGCGTTGAGCAGCTCTCTCATGGAGATTCAGGCGCAAGCGGGAGAGGCAAAGCCGCTCGTCAGCATCATAATTGATAACTTCAATTACGCGCGTTTTGTGAGCGCGGCGATCGATAGCGCGCTTGCGCAGAGCTACGCGCCCGTCGAAATCATAGTCGTCGATGACGGTTCGACCGACAACTCCCGCGATGTGATTTCGAGCTATGGCGACAGAGTATCCGCGGTCTTCAAGCCCAACGGCGGCCACGCTTCCGCGTTCAATGCCGGCTTTGCCGCCAGCCGCGGCGAGATCGTGTTCTTCCTGGATGCCGATGACCTGCTGCTCCCGGAGGCAGTGGCCGAGACCGTTCAAATCTGGAGGCCCGGCGTCTCCAAGGTCCAGTGGGTGCTCGCGCATGTCGACGCGAACCTCTCTCCGTTCGGAACCACGGTCCCCTTCGCGCCGGAGGCGATGCCGTCGGGCGACCTGCGGCAAAGCGTCATCGAGCTTGCCAGGTACGTCAGTCCGCCCACCAGCGGTAACGCCTTCGCTCGCGCCCTTTTGGAGCAATTGATGCCACTATCGGAGACCTTTTGGCACCAATCTGCGGAAATGCCACTTTGGCTCCTGGCACCCTTCTTTGGCGAGATCCTCTCCATCCGCAAGGTGCTCGGCCTCTATCGGGTGCATGGACAGAATTACGTCGCCATGAACGATCTGGACTACCGCAAGCTCAGGATAAAATTGGTATTCGACTGGCAGCGGGCTTTCACTCTTCAGGAGTTTCTGAACCACCGGGGCATAAAGGCAGCCGGGCAGTGGCTGCGCAGCGATTGCGGCCATTGGAAATACCGAATGGCCTCACTTTGTCTGGATCCTGAGCGCCATGTGATCCTCGACGATTCGCGCGCGTTCCTGGTTCGGCGCGGGCTGGAGGCCGCTTGGCGCGATTCCCTCCACGGTTGGAAGAGTAAGCTCTTTCACATGATCTGGTTTCCGGTAATGGCTGCGGCTCCGCACGCCTTGGCGCAGCGCGTAGCGCAGCGTACCTTGCTGCTCAAGACACCAAGCACTCCGATGCCGCCTGCGACGCCGAACCCACGAAACGGCGCGAGCGGGTCTTCCCGCGAAGCGCTGCACTAACGGACAGCGGCCACCGCGAACCCTTGTCCAGCCGTGCTCGGTTCCACCGGTCGAGCTACAAGACGGGTCGCTATTCCCGCCACAGCGCGTCCGGCGATGCCCACTGCGCATACCACTTAGACAGCCTCTCCCGAATATCCTGCGCGGCAGGCGCCATCGCCGGAGTCTGCACCGCGGATGGAAGGCAAGGTCCCGGCACCGGATCTGAGAACAATATTGCCAACGACGGCTCCCACAATTCAGGACCGGCCATTGCTCGCAACTCGCGGGCTACAATCGCCGCCAGATGTCTGCCGCGCAACACCTGTTCCGCGCGACCGGGTACCCAGCCCAGAACCCTCTGGCCCGCCGCTTTGAGCAAATGAGATGCGCTCGCCATTTGCCCCGCCGCCCCAACCACAGCGCCGGCAACCTCGGCGCACGCGCGAGCCAGCCCCATCCGCTTGAGACCGATATAATGCCCTAGCAGTTCGCGCGACTCCGCCTCTCCGAGGCCTGCCATCTCGGGAAGACTGCATGCCTTGGTGTGCCAATCGAACACTTCCCGCCAGCTTCGGTTCGGATCGTCTGTCAGGTTAAAGACGCCCGCGGCGATATCGCTCTCCAAAAGGGCGATCAGAGCGTCGCTGATCCGGTCGATCCGCACCGCGTTGGATGAAAGCCTGCCGTCGAAGGGCAATTTGAACCGTCGGTCGCGCGCCAGCGCCAAAATCCGCCGCGACCAGAGCAAACGCGGCCCGTAGACATGGCCTAGCCGCAGGACAAATCCCTGACGCTCGGGCGATGAGAACAGGCGTGTCACCTCCCGCTCGCACATCACCTTGTCCCGGCCATAGTCGTTGTCCGGGCATGGCTCGGCGTACGTATTGATGCCGGACTGGATGCAACTGCTGTAAACCGCGACCGTGCTTAAGAATACTAAGCGCCTTACTCCGGCCTGGCCGATCGCGCGGATCATTCGCAGGTTGACGGAGTTGCGCTTGGCGAGGTTGTCCCACGACAAGGCGCAATGAATTACAGTATCGCAGCCCTTGAGCACCTTGCCCGCGTCCTCCGGATCGAGAAGTGAACCGGTGCGTACCTCGCAACGGGCAGCAGAGAGCCTCTTGGCGGAGAAGGCATTTCGGCAAACAGCGACCACTTCGACAGAAGACTGGCGTGCGGCGATCCCGGTTACCAACTGTGAGCCCACCTGGCCGCCAGCGCCGGTAATGGCTATGCGCACGATGGCCTCCTCAGGAACGCCCAGCCTGCGGATCGAGCGCGCCCCTTGGCGGTGGCTGCCAGCGGTAGCACTCCTCGATGAACTGAGTTGTCAGTCGTCCTGACGCCGCGCTCGCGCGCGATGGAACCCGGCTTCGGCACTGCTCGATAAATGCGCGCCACTCGGCGTACACCGCTTGGAAGCCGCCCCTGTTTACGCCATCGGAGCCCGGCACCTGATCCAAGTGGCAGATTGGATTGCCTTCGCGGTCTTCCAGCCACGCACCCGCGTCTTCTGCGCCGACCGACACCCGCAGCCGCGCCGCCGCAAACTCGACGACTATCGCGTTGTACAGCTCGCTGAGCCAGCTCGCGGCCAGCCCAAACCGGCATCTACGGCCGCCATCCAGCTCCAGCGTGCCGGCGGTTTTGAACTCGTACTCAACGTCCTCGTAGTAAGCCAGCTCGCAGTGCTCTAGCTTGAAATTCACGGCGCCGGAAAGAGCCAACACCTGGTCAACCATGTGACAGCCGGACTCGATCAGCAGGCCGCCGCCGGCTGCGCGCCGGTCGGCCCGCCACGACCAGTCTCCCGCCAGGGTCGTTGAACGCACCTGCTGGCCGTCGGTTGCCCAGATCTGCTCGATCGGTCCCAGCAGCGACCGCGCAATGAGTTGGCGGGCAAGTACGGTCCCGGCGTAAAACCTCCTGAGAAAAGCCACTCCCACCTCGACCCCGGCGGAAGCGGCGGCTTGCAAAATGCCGTCGTGCTCGGCGCACGTAGCCGCAAAGGGCTTTTCTACGAACGCATGCCACTTTCGCGAAAACACCGTCGCCAGGACCGGCTCCCGAAAACCCAGGGGTATTGCGACCAACGCGACATCCACATCCGGGCAATTGGCGGCGTCCTGCCGCGTCTCCCGGACGCCAAACGCGCGCGCGATTTTCTCCGCCCGGCGTCGGTCGATGTCGCAGATCCACTTCAACTCCACTTGCGGCATTGCTGCCAGGACCGGCAGGTGCCAGCTTGTGGCCACCCATCCCGCTCCGATAACTCCAACTCTAATGCGGTGCTGATCCATTAACCCGGAATTTCGTTCTGAGTCTCCAAATTCAACAACCCATATAGTTGGGGAGGTCACCATCCGCAAGGTTCCACTTCGGTTTTGGTCCAACGGGAGAGAGAACGCTCCCAAAACTTGCGCGAGAGGCTGATCTGAGCTATCGCCATGTTGCCCGGACAGGGTAGTAGCGAGAATTCAGGTCAATTAGCCGCGCGGCAATTGAACGTGAGTTTTTGTAGCACAATCGTCCACATTTCGTTCGCAGGCTGGATTACCGATGGCTGCCAGAAATCTGCAGATTACGCGACTAGGATCGTCAGTACGAAGGCATGCGGCTCTGTGGCTGGGCCGCGCCTCCGAAAAGATGGGCCTGACTAGCAGCGAGGCGAGGCCCGGATTCTTCGATCAATATCCGCGCTTCTATTCCACCAGCATAGTCAATGCCGGACCGGAGCGGTTGAATGAGCGATACCGCGCCCTGATCGGCTCCAATGAACAGCTGATACGAGAGAAGACAATTCTCGACCTTGCCGCGCACGACGGACGCTGGAGTTTCGCGGCGCTGAAAGCCGGTGCTCGGCACGTCACCGGTATCGAAGGCCGCTCGCACCTCGTGGAATCCGCAATAGCCACGGCGCGGGAATACGGAATTGGCGGGGAGCGCTACCGGTTCATAGCCGGAGACGTCTTTGATCAAATCGAACTGGTACAAACAAACAGTATAGATACTGTCTTCTGCTTCGGGTTTTTCTATCACACGCCTCACCATATGCTGCTGTTGTCGAAGATCGCCCAGCTCAATCCGAAGCATCTCATCCTCGATACCGCGATCGATCCGTCGACTACTGATTGCGTGATCCGCCTCCTAAAGGAGAAAGTCGCCGCGGAGGGGAATTCTGTCGTGGGCCAACCGGGCGATCCTTTGCACGCGCTGGTCGGTCGGCCGAGTCGAAGCGCGCTCGAAACGATGCTTGCAAGCTTTGGCTGGAGCTTTTCCTATTACGACTGGCATCACGCTGGAATCAAAGGATGGCACGACCTGGACGATTATCGAGGCGGTTGGCGCGTTTCACTTGTGGCAAGCCGCCGCTCAAGCGAGGACTCGCCAAGTGCCTAGCGACCTTTGAGCGATCCTCGCGGCTCGTGCTGTTGCGATGGGTCGCGCTGCGCCAAAGCTTCGCGATATATCCCCTCATACGTCGTCGCGACCGAATCCCAGGAGTTCTCCGCCTCGACTTTGCGCCGCGCTTCGCACGAGAGCGATTCGCGCAGCGTGGGGTCGGCCAATAGCCGGGCGACCGAATCGCCGAATTTTGCGTCGTCATCCGCGATCATCGCGTGCCGCCCGTCGATCAAGGGCGTGCCGGTGAGGCTTCGCGAGGTTGCAACTATGGGCGCGCCGCACGCCATCGCCTCGAGAATCTTGTTTTTCACGCCGAGTCCAAATCTCAGCGGACTAACGTAAACAGCCGCGCTCCAGATCCACGGCCGAATATCGGCGACCGTCCCGGTGACGTGAATTCCGGGAACGCTCGACAGGTTTTGAACTCGCAAGGATGGCTGCGCGCCTACGATCCAGAAAGAAGCGCCTGGGATCCGGCTTCGGATCGCCGGCATGAGTTCGCGAGCAAAATGTTCGGCCGCATCCTCATTGGGCGGCCAGCTCATATTGCCGGTGAAGACGATTCGGCCCGCCTCTGGCGCCGGCCGGTACGCGAAATACTCAAGGTCAACCCCGTTGGGTATCACGGCGATTCGATCCGCGTTCACGGCGGCCGACAGCGCCTCCGCGTCGGAGGGGGACGTGACCACGACGCGGTCCGCGTATCCAAACCGTCGGCGCTCCTGATGCCGAGCCAGAACCGAGAGAAGCTTGAGACGAAGCCGCCCTCGCGCCCCGGCGGCATAGCGGGCGAATTCGCGGTAGCGCAGCGCTTTCGAGTCATGCACGCAGAGAATCCCAGGCAACCCTCGCGAGGTCGAGCGAAGTAGCGCGGCCAATCCTCCGCCTTCGAGATGGAGCACGTCGGGGCGCAATTTTGCCACCGCATCGAGGGTGAAGCGCGCCAGCGCGGGATCGATGGCGCCGGTTATCGCGCGCACTTTAGCTCGAATTCCATGGTCGGAACGAAAAATCGAGACGGATCGGCAGTAGGCGCGCGGCCACTCCGATTGCTCCTCGCCTTCTCCGTCACGCGCCAGCGCAATCAGGTGAATTTCGTGACGACCGAAGAGATTGCGAATCAGGTTTGCGGGTATCAGGCGGAAACCGTCATGACTCGGCAGACAGGGGATCATCTCTGAAACGAGCAGGATCCTCATCCGGTGCGCAGGCGTGGCCTCAGGGCCATCGGCGTCGCAGGCTCGATCTGAGCTGATACGGTCTTCCTGCTCATCGCCGCTGCGTGACGGGAAATCGTGTACAAATTGGGCGTCAGCGAGATAAATACCCAGATTTCCTTTATGTATTGCGCAGTGAGAAAAAACTCCGCCACCATAATGCCGATTAATCCGATCTGAAATGCCAGTGCGAGCGCCGCGGTATGTTCGGGCGCGCCCGGCAACTTCTGCGAGCTCCGGCAAGTGGTCAGGGTCATCGCGAGAATAGCCAAATAGAGCGCCAGGGTGGGAATCCCTCCCTCGGCGCCCAACTGTACGTACGTGTTGTGTGCGATGTGAGGATTTGGCTCAAGGCTGATCAGCAACGGGTTATAGTGATATTCGACTGACTTGAATTGGCCCAGCCCTACGCCGAAGACCGGATGCGCCTCCATCATGTGGATTCCCGCTCGCGCCAACTCGACACGGGATCGCGTCGAGACTTCGGCGCCAGTCTCCGCCTGTCCCTCAAATTGAATCTGCTGGAGTCGCTTGATCATTTGGCTGGGAGCAATCGCCAACATGAAGGCGGCTGCGGCTGCGAATCCAGCCATCAATCGCATTTTACGCCGGGAATTCACCCACGCCAGCGCGGCCATTACGAGTAGCGCAAGCAAACCGCCACGCGACTGCGAAACGAACACCGCGAATGCCAGCATCGGAGTGCAAACGCGGCCGACCCATTTCCACAAATCGCGTTGTTCGTAGCGGATCAGCCAGATTGCGAGCGGCACCGTCATGACCAATGAGAGCGCCTCGTAATTGGGATCCGCCGAAGGGCCAAGCGGCCGCGCCCAATGATAAATGTAGTACTGCTTGTAGAGCCACGTGCTCGCAAACGCTTCGACCAGCACGATCATGCGAATAGTCATTCGCAATCTGCCTTGAGTGCTGATGAGGATGTTCGTCGCGAACATCAGGATCGCGAAGGAAAACAGGGTCGATGCATCGGTGGCCGGAAAGCTCAGGGAAGACAGGGTAGTCCCGACTACCTGAAACATTGCGAACGCGGCAAACAACAAAAGAATTCCGGCGCCTGGCCGCGGCGCTGCGTCGCGTGGCCGCGGAAGCAGCAAGGCAGCGGCAACCAACGGAATACCCACCAATTTAATCGGCGTAATGGGAAACGCCCCGAGTTGGAACAACTGGGCTCCGAAAATCGGATGCTGTTGAAACGGAACGAGGAAGATGAATAGGAAGTAAAGAGTCACCGCGATGCACCCGGTCCCCGCATCAGTTCGCATTCCATCCGTGAGCCTGTCGAAGGTCCCAAAACTGGAGGTTCTCCCGGTGCAAACTCCGCGATCGCTACAGAATTTTTTCGCGGAAATGCCGCTGAATACGTCCGATCAACGGAGTCCGTTCGGCCCTGACCGCCCGGACGTGTTTGAGTGAAGCCGAATCGAGATTGTGGCGGTCCATCCGCGACAGCCCGCGTACCCCATCTACGCATCCCCGGAGATACGCCGGAACCTGCATCGCGCGCAATGAAAAAAATCCCATCGTCGCGAGATAAGCAAGCACCCGTGAAGTGGCCATCAACGGTGGAAGAGATCTATATGCAGCCCAAATTCCATTTCGCGTGTAGTAATAATAGACCCGCCAACTGGGACGATGTTCGATGGCGGCGTGATGGGTTGTCAGCACGCGGGGCGTATGCACGACGCGATAGCCGCCGCCGATCAATCGATAGCTCAGGTCCACGCCCTCGTGGCCGAGAAAGAATTCCGCCGGGTAGCCGCCCACCGACAAAACCTTTTGCCGGCTGAGCGCGCACGCTCCCTCCAGAATAAAGTAAGTTTCAAACTCCCGGGCTGCGTGCGAGATCGGCCGAGGATGGCACCAATCGCGTTCCAGAACCTTTCCGTCGGTGCCGGTAACCGTGAAGTTCAGGCATGCGATCCGCGGGTCCCGCGAAAATGCGGCTTCCACTTCCGCGATGCAGTCGGGACTGGACAGTTCGACGTCGTCATCCAGCGTAATGACGATTGGAGTACTGGACGCGCGCAGTCCGATGTTTCGCCCCTCGCATCCGCCGTTGCTTGGTGCGGCGATATATCGCACGGTCGGGTATTCGGACTCCAGAAGGTTCTTAAGTTCCGGCTCGGCGGCGTTATCCACAACGATGATCTCGGCCACCTGGTCCGCGTACGGAAGAGCCGATGCCAGCGCGCGCTTCAGATGATGATGGCGCTTGTAGGTGAGAATCGAGATGGTGACCGCGCGACTCATGCCGCAGCGAACCTCAAATGCCTCTCCCAGGCTCCGAGCGTGGTGCTAGTGAGCAGCCGCCTGCGGTCCGATGCGTCCTGCGCTTCAACGGCGAGCGCGCGGCAAAGCTCGGCCGTAATCTCGGTTCCCCGACCTTTACCCGATCCGATCTCGTCCCAGAAGAAATCGATCACGCATCCGGTTCCGTAAATCAGCGTGGCGAGCGAACCGACCCGCGCCGCGGCGAGCATCGCGCGCGGTCCCAATTGACGGAGTCCGGAAGGCTGCCGCAATACTCGCGCCCAGTCACGCAGGCGCTGCGCGGCCGTCTCGAGACTGCTCAGTCGCGCGAAGATCCCGCGCCAATCGCCCGCAGCCGTGCTCGTGCCCAGTAATTGCCCGCTTTCCCAGTTCCAAGTCGCGCGCGCAATCTCAACGGCCTCGCTGAATTCACAGGCGGGATCTCCGGACGGAAATCCGGTTTGGCCGAGCTTT
>JBGPNU010000026.1:0-16852 GCA_041487675.1 Binatus sp. (SeqCode) | reverse complement strand
GGCGTCAGCGCGCGGCGAATTCGCCGCTCCCAGAGCGCGAAGCCCTGATCGATAGCCGCCACGTAGCCGTCTTTGGCGGCGCGGGCAACGCCGATCCAGCGCTCGATTTGCCGCTGGCTGTCGGGGATGCGCCGTTTGCCGATATCGTTGATCGCGCTGCCGATCGCAGCGAGCCCATCCTCATAGGCGCGGGTTATGTCGCGGAGCAATTTACCGATGCCGGCCGAGTCGTCTTTTTCCACGGCGTCAACTCCTTTCGAACCGCGTCGCGTCGCGGGGTTCGCTTGTTCCATAATCGCCTATGCGCTTGAGTAACAAAACCATGAGCGGCAATTTTGACAGTCCGGAAGTCGTTATCGTTGGCGGCGGAATCGGCGGAAGCGCGCTTGCGTGCGCGCTCGCACGCGAAGGGATCGCGACGACCATTCTCGAAAAATCCACCGTTCACACCGATCATGTTCGCGGCGAGTGGGTAGCACCCTGGGGCGTCGCCGAAACCGAGCGCCTTGGATTGTACCAAGTACTTCTGAATGCCGGCGGTCACCATCTGAAAAGGCACATTCCATTCGGCGACGACATCGACTCCGAACTCGCGCAAACGCAAACCCTGGATCTGACCGCCTTTGCGGGCCTCGGATTGAAGCCGCCCCTATGCATGCGGCATCCATATATGTGCGACGTCCTCAATGCCGAAGCGATCGTGCGTGGAGCAAAGCTGCTGCGCGGTGTCAGCGACCTCGAGGTGAATCCTGGAACTTCTTCTGGAACTTCTCCCGAAGTACGCTTCCGGCATGCTGGCCGCGAGATTCGTTTGAGTCCCCGGATCGTCGTCGGCGCCGACGGACGCAACTCGATCGTGCGCATCCAGACGGGCATCGAGCACCATCGCGATCCAACTCATCATCTTATGGCCGGGATGCTGGTGGATAACACTGACGGATGGCCGCAGGATCTTCAGCTCTTTGGGACCGAGGGGAGCATCAACTTCCTCGCGTTCCCTCAATCCGCGACGCGCGTTCGTTTGTATATATGTTATGCGCTCGATCAGAAGCGGCGTTTCGCGGGGGCGGATAACCAGGCGTGTTTTCTCGACGCATTCAGGCTCAAAACAGTTCCCGGCAGCGAATATCTCGCGAACGGAACGCCGGCTGGCCCGTGCAATTCCTACGGCAACGAAGACACCTGGACCGAGACGCCCTTCGCGCCAGGAGTCGTGCTGATTGGCGACGCGGCCGGCCACAATGATCCGATCATCGGTCAGGGTCTTTCGATCACTTACCGCGATGTGCGCATCGTGCGTGACCTGATGCTCGAAAGTCGCGACTGGACTCCCGAGCGATTCCGCCCGTATGCGGAAGAACGGTCGGAGCGGATGCGGCGACTACGAATAACCGCATCGAGTTTATCGATTCTGAAAGCGGAATTCGGCCCGCACGCGCTCGAGCGGCGCCTGAAATTCCGCGATGAGTGGTCGCGCGGAAACTTTCCCGATCTGACACCGGCGGCATTCGTCGGACCGGAGGTCCTTCCGGCAGAAATGTTTTCCGAGCAGTTTCTGGAACGGCTGCGCGCGCTTTAAGATGTCTGATCGGTTCGAAATAAGGTAGGTATTCACCGATGGCTTCTCTGGAAGCAAAACTAGCTGAATACATCCGATTGAGGATGCCCGCGGCCGCGGAGGTTCGCGTCGACGGGCTCGAGCAGGTCTCCGGAGGCGCATCGCGGGAGACTTATCGGTTTCGGCTTTCGTACCAGGATCGAGGACAAGCGCGCGAACGCCGCCTGATCCTGCGACGCGATCCGTCCGCGAGCCTTATCGACACCGATCGAAGGATCGAATTTGCGGCCTACAAAGCTTTCTTCGGCACCTCCGTTCCGGTGCCCGAGGTCCTCTGGCTCGAGGACGACGCGAGTCATCTGGGCAGCCCGTTTTTTATCAGTGTCGAAATGAGCGGCCTGCAGACTTCGCCTGCTCGGCTCCTGATGGAGCCATACGCGTCTCATCATCAGAAGATCGGAGAGCAGAAGTGGTCGATACTGGGCGCGATCGCGGCGCACGATCCCGCAAAACTGGGATTGGTCGGCGTGATGGAAGCGGTTGAGCCCGGCCAGTGCTGGAAGCGCGAACTCGATTACTGGGAGGGCGTGCTCGATTCGGACGAACTGATCCCGCAGCCGATAATCCGCGCGGCAATTCGATGGATGCGGCGCAATCCTCCACCTGCGGCGCAAAAGGTAAGCGTCGTCCACGGCGACTACCGGACCGGAAATTTTCTCTTCGACGAACAAGGGCGCATCCATGGAATCCTCGATTGGGAGATGGCTCATCTTGGCGATCCGCTCGAAGACTTGGGCTGGAGTTTAAATCGGGTTTGGTGTTGGGCGCACGACGATCGCCGCGGCGGATTACTCCCGCGTAGTCAGGCGATCGAAATCTGGGAGAAGGCTAGTGGGCTGAAGGCCGCGCCGGACGCGCTGCACTGGTGGGAACTGTTCGCAACGGTCAAGGGTCAGGGGATTTGGGTCTCCAGCGCGCACGCGTGGGAGACCGGCGCGAACAAGGATCCAATCCTGGTTCTGAGCTCGTGGGCATTGATGAACAGTCAAGATCGCGCGGCGCTGGAACTGATGGGGCATCTTGGATGAGACCGCGGGTAGAAATCGTTTTCCAAATAGTGGCGCTGGATCTGATCGAGCGCGTGATACCCGCGATTGGTCCGAGCTACCATCAGGGAACAGTCGGCATGATCGCCAACTTGCTGGCGATCGTCAGCGAAGAGTGGGATCGCGCCGCCAGCCGGCGCATCGAAGAGAACGATCGTCTTCGCGAACTGTTCCGCCAAGCCGCACCGGCGGTGAATGACCCGGTTCTGAGGAGCCGGATATTTCAACTGGCGAAGACGGGAGATCGCGACTTCCGCATTTCAGCCCTGGAGAACAACAACTGCGCGCTTCGTGCGGCGCTGATCGAGCTGCATGCTCACGTCGAATCGCAAACTTCGGCCGAAGCGCGCAAAGTTGAAGATGCCATTTGGGATGAACTCGCGAAATCGACCGAGCGTCGTCGATTGTTATCCGCGCAGTTCTGAAGAGTCAGCACCGGCGTCAAGACATTCTCGGGCGCCTTGCGATCGCCGCGAGCGTCTCATATGTGACTCAGTGCGTGGTTCGCTATCTCTCTGTTTACCTTGATCGCAGGCCGTGACCTGCTAGATTGTCCGCATCATGGGCGCATCCTCACCTATCGGTCGCAATATCAAGACCCGGCTCACCCAGGACGAAAAAACCGCGGAGACGCGGCGCCGGCTCCTCGATTCGGCGATCTTTTGCCTCATCGATCGCGGCTACGCCAACACCACCACCTCCCAAGTCGCCGAGCGCGCAGGTCTATCGCGCGGCGCGCAGCTCTATCACTTTCCCCGCAAAGAGGAATTGCTCACCAGCGCGGTCGAACACCTCTTCCAGCTGATGTTCAGCGAGATGAAGGAGAAGGTCAGCCGGCTCGGCAACGAGAATGATCGGCGCGCGGTGGCGATCGATCTGTTATGGGAAATCGCGGGCGGTCCGCTCGCAACCGCCTGGATCGAATTGGTGGTCGCGAGCCGCACCGATTCCTATCTGCGCGGCGCAGTCAGCGCGGTCAACGATCGGATGGCGGAATTTATCGATCATTCTTTCAAGGAACTATTTCCGCGCCCTGCGACCGCGGGCGCCGACTACGAACTGATCCCGCAAATCGTGGTTTTGATCCTCGAGGCGATGGCGCTGGAGGGCAAGACGCTCAATCTCAAGCTGACCGGACGAATTCTGAACGCGCTGAAAACCGCAAAGTTCTAACGCCCTCGCAAGGTCCCGCGATCTTCGCCGGCTTCGATCTGCCTGCTCCCCCTCCTGCCTGCTCAGCGGAACCTCAATAGCAAAGCACGCACAATCGCCACAACCCGTGAAAACAATCACGCGGAGCGGAAATACTGCCCGGGCGTTTTGCCGAAGGTCATTCGAAACGCCGAAATGAATGCGCTAATGCTGTCGTAGCCGACATCCATCGCGACCGTCGTGACCGGGTCGCCGGCGGCCAGCAGTCTGAGCGCGTGGCCCAATCTCAGTTGCTGGCGCCATTTGCCGAACCCGAGGCCGGTCTCCAACTTGAATATTCGCTCGATGGTGCGCTTGCTGGCGCCCGCAATTTTCGACAGCTCGATGAGCGATCTTCTTTCGCACGGCTCGTTCTGGAGGATGGCCGCGATTCGTTTGGCCCGTCCGTCGCGCGGGATGGGAAGATGGATCGCGTCGGATTCCATGACCTGAAGATGGTCCAGCAAAACGGACACCAGATGCGCGTGAGCTGAGATACGAACGCTCAGGCTGTTAAGCTCAACAATACGAAGAATCAGTTCCCGCAGCAGCGGCGATATCCCGACCACGCGGCATCGGTCCGGCAACGACACATCGAGGCTGGGCAGAATGTAAAGCGTTCGCAGCGACACCGGCCCGGACATCTGGATCGAGTGGCGCGTGCACGCGGGAACCCAGACTGCCCGGTTGGTCGGCGCCACCCACGCGCCTTCGGGCGTCCGCACCGTCATCACGCCCCGCGACGCGTAAACCAGCTGATGCCACGGATGCGAATGGGTTTGGATTACGTGCCCGTCGGCGTATTCGGGCACAGTTCCGGTCCGGACCTGGTACTTCCTCGAGTCAAAAAACGAGTGGCGCTTTTTCGTCATCGGTTGGCAATCTAGCGCAAGACAGCCATTCGCTCAAAGTGGTAAGATTACCCGGTCCTAAGTAGGAGGTTCTCCGATGGTCGCCAAAAACATTGCGCACTTCGATGTCCACGCGGATAACGTGGCGCGCGCGCGGAAATTCTATGAACGGGTGTTCGAATGGCGCTTCTCGGCCTGGGGCCCGCCTAATTTCTTCATGATCGCGACGGGCAACGAGAGTGACCCGGGCATTCACGGCGCGGTGCACGACCGCCCTAATGACGGCCATCGATGCGTCGGCTTCGAGTGCACCATCGCCGTTGATGATGTCGACGCGATCGCCAAGCTCATCGTGGAGGAGGGCGGCCAGATCACCGTACCCAAGATGGTGATCCCCACTGTTGGCGAGTTGATCCAATTTAAAGACACTGAAGGAAATATCGCGTGTGCGATGCGTTATTTCGACGAATCGAAAGGGCGACCATAGTCGAGCTGGTTCAAAGATCCCGCCGGCAATACTCTGTCGCTGACTCAGTTCCCGAAGTGAGTAGTCGCGAAAAAGAAGGTCCATGCAATGGCTATACAGCTCGACCATATGATTCTCAACGTGAACGATCGAGCAAAGAGCATCGAGTTCTACGTCGGGATCCTGGGCCTCAAGTGTGAGGGTGAACGCGAAGGCACGCCGTTTTCAGTGATTCGCGTGACGCCTGAGTTCACCCTGCAAATCGCTCCATGGGGCACCAAGGGCGGTGAGCACCTTGCGTTCGCGATGTCGCGGGTTGAGTTCGATGAGGTGTTCCGCCGAATTATCGACGCGAAAATCGAATACGGAGATTCCTTTCACGCGGTCGGAAATATGCGCGGTCCGGGCGACGAGGGCGGCGCGCGAGGGCCGGGAAAAGCGCTCTATTTCTTCGACCCGAGCAAGCACCTGATCGAAATCAGGCACTACGAGGTAGATGGGCGCTGATTACCGCTCATCGGCGCGCGGCGGTCTCGCGAACCTCCATCCAGGCGTTGATCAGATCGTCAGCCTCGTCGGGTTCAAGGCGTCCATCCTTCACCGCGGCGAGGATTTCTAGGATCGCATCTTCACGATTCAGTTTTACGGTTGCGCCCGGGCTCCCGGCCGCCCGCGGACGCTCGCCCGCCGCCGGTTCTGTTGATTCGGCGCTCGACGATGCGGCCGCCCCGCCGCGTTCGTCGCGTGAGCGGCTGTGCACGTCGCGAGCCGCCTCGCGGATCGTCTCGCGCATCTCGCGCGCCGCTTGGCGCACCCGTTCGCGCATCTGATCGCGCGCCTCGCGGGTTCCGCCGCGAACCGCCTGCGATACCAGGTCGCCGATCTCCTTGCCGAGCTTCGAGAGTTTCTCGCCGACCTCGCGCGGGGCCGATTCCTCGATCTCGCCGATTGCGCGCTCGACCTCGCGAAGCCCTTCGCTGACGCTGCGTTTCACGTCGCGGGTGACCTCGCGCACGACTGCGCTCGAAAGGCCACCGCTCTCCGCAACGAATTTGCCCGCCGCATTCAGCACGGTGCGCACAAACGCGGGAATCTCGCCGCCGAGTTCCTCGGCAAAATCCTCGAACGGCCCGGCAAATGCGAATGCGCTGCCGGCCCGCGCGCGATGTCCGCGGCCCGAGAAGTCGCGCTCGCGCGCACTGGCGCTCGCAACGATCACGTCGGCGCCACGGGTCTCGATTGCGAGTTTCATCCGCGCGCCGGTGGCCGGCTCCGGTCCAAGAGGACCGTGCACGTGATGTTGCCCGAGCCACTTTAATCCCGCCGCCTCGACGCCATAAATGCGGATCCGGCCCCATCCCGCGGACGCATCCAGTTCCATCGACGCGTTCGCATCCACTTCCACGCTGACCCGCCCGCGACTCCTGACGCTCCAGGTTCTTTCCGGTGGATAGGGCCCGGACATATCGATCGCCCCGCCCACTTCCTCGAGACTGAGTTCGCCGCCAACTTGGGCGACGCGCGCATTGCCGCCGACAAATCCGACCGCAACGTCGCCGGCGACCGCGTCCAGCGCAAGCTTGCCGCCGATTTTGCCGATCCTGAGAGCGCCCGACAGATTCGACGCACGTACTTTGCCGCCGACCACGCCGGCCTCGACATCAGCCGCGCCCTCCACCTCCAGATGCCCGCCGACCAATCGCGCGATGAACGGTCCGCGGAGAGAATCGAGCCGCGCCGCGCCCGAGATCTTTTCGATCGCAACTTCGCCGTCGACGCCGCGGCAGTCGAAATGGCCGGCGACGTGGCTGAACGTGACGGAGCGCGCCGATTCGACCGCGAGCGAGCCGCGGATCTTGTAGCCTTCGACCGAATTCGCCTCCTTGATCGAGACGTTGCCGCTGACCGATTCGCGAATAGCAATCGTTCCGATACGCCGCGCATCGAGATTCCCGCGCACCCGCTTCACGACGATCGGAGTCGCGAGATCCGAGACTTCTAGATTGCCCGCAAGTTCCTCGACCTCGACGGTGACACCCGCCGGCACCGTGATCGTCGCATTGGCGCGCACGATCACTTCCGCCACGCCCGCGATGCGAGTTATTTCGGGCAAGACGCTAGCTTCGATCGTGGCGTGCTGCGCATCCGCCGCGCCGCTTACTTTGAGATTTCCGTCCGCGCGCATCACGCGGATTGATTCGATCCCCTCTAGCGTCGATGTAGCCATGGCGGATTACCTCCGTTGAAAAATTTCTCTAATCGTTTTTGGCGCCGCGCTCGCCGAGCGCCGCGAGCGCTTCTTCGGGCGTGAGCTTGCCGGCCTTGAGATCGCCGAGCACGATTCGCCGGCGGACGGCGCCGTCGTTGGCCGTCTCATCTTCAGAGGCGGGCTTGGTGGAATAGCCGAGCGCCTGGATCACTTCGTCGAGCCGCGCGCGGACCGTGGGGTAGGAGACGCCGAGCTCGCGTTCGACTTCGCGGATTATCCCGCGGTTCTTGATAAAGACCTCGATAAAATCGATTTGCGCCCGGGTCAGCTTCAATAGTTGCGGCAGAGCGAACTCGCCGTCGATGTTAATCGAGCACTCGGGGCATCCGAGAGTCGTGACCGTGAGGTTACCTTCACAGGATGGACACTTAAGTATTAACGGTCGCATATTCCAAGAATATTGACTGAAATATTCAGTTTGTCAAGTTCAAATTGAAATTATTAATTTCTAGACGAAAATCGATTCCCGTTAGATGACGACGAAGAGGATTTCACAGGCGAGAGCGTAAAGGCTAGGCGGTCGGGGGCGCGGGGTGTTGCTGGCTCAGGCAATGAACCGAGCCAAGGCCCCAGACCAGGTCGGTCGAAGGAACGCCGACGATGCGCCGTGCCGGAAAGAGTCGCGCGAGCGTGGCGGACGCAAGCGCGTCTTGCGGGCAGTCGAAGGTCGGCATCATCACGGCGCCGTTGGCGATGTAGAAGTTCGCATACGACGCGGGCAGCCGGGTGTCTTCGTAGATGACGGCGGGCGGCATCGGGAGAGTCTCGATTGTGAATGGGCGCCCGTCCTGATCGCGCATGGTCCGGAGCCTATTGAGATTGTCGCGGAGCACGGCGTAGTTTGCGTCGGCGGGATCTTCCTCCACCACCGTTACGATCGTGTCGGGCGCGACGAAGCGCGCGAGGTCGTCGATATGGCCGTCGGTGTCGTCGCCGGCGATTCCGTCGCCCAGCCATAGCACGTTGCTCACGCCGAGATACGTCTTCAGGTAGTCCTCGATATCGATTCGGCCGAGCTCCGGATTTCGATTCGGGTTGAGCAGGCATGACTCGGTGGTAAGGACGGAGCCTCGGCCGTTCACGTCGATAGAGCCGCCCTCGAGCACAATGCCGGGTTCGATCACTTCGAAGCCGTAGCGCGCGCCGAGCTTTCGCGGAACGACGTCGTCGAGATCGAATGCGCCGTACTTTTGGCCCCACGAGTTGAAGCGCCAGTCGAGTGCGATCTGAGCGGGGCCGCTGCTCGCCGCAGTTGCGAGTCGATTGACAAAGATCGGTCCGTGGTCGCGCGGCCATGAGTCGTTGGTCGGCAGATGAAATATCTCGACCCGGCGAATCGTCGCGTCGTCTTCATAGCCGTGGGCGCGCGCCGCCTCGCGGATCATCGCGCGCACTTCCTCGATCTGCGTCTGATCGTTGACCATCAGGCGAACCGGCTCGAAATCCGCTATTGCCGCGACCATCCGCGCATATATCGGCGGAATGACTTCGAATTTGCCGGGCCAGGTGTCGCGATTGTGGGGCCATACGAGGTAGCATGCGAGATGCGGCGCCCATTCGGGGGGCATCCGATAACCGGCGAGCAGACGGCGATGCTCAGGTGGAATTGCAGCCACGGTTACGATCGGAAGCGGCGGGTCAAATCCGCGTAGGCGTCGATTCGGCGATCGCGGAGGAACGGCCAGTTGCGCCGCACCTCCTCGATTTTCGCGAGGTCGCATTCGACGACAATCGTCTCTTCATCGGTGGTGCTCGCGCGCGCGATCACTTCGCCGAATGGATCGGCGACGAATGAATCGCCCCAGAATTCGAGCTCGCCTTCGACTCCCACCCGATTAACTGCCGCGACAAAAATGCCGTTGGCGATCGCGTGGCTGCGCTGAATCGTCTCCCACGCGTTCTGCTGCCTGGGACGGACCTTTTCGGGCTCGCCATGCCACCATCCGATGGCGGTCGGGTAAAACAGGATCTGCGCGCCCGCCATCGCGGTCAATCGCGCAGCCTCGGGGAACCATTGATCCCAGCATACGAGCACGCCGACGATCCCGCGCGAAGTCGGATGCGCAACGAAGTCGAGGTCGCCGGGAGTGAAGTAATATTTTTCGTAGTAGCGAGGATCGTCGGGGATATGCATCTTGCGGTAGCGCCCGACGATTTTCCCGGCTTCATCGATAACGACGGCACTGTTGTGATAAACGCCTGCGGCACGGCGCTCGAAAATCGACGCGACGATCACAATTTTGCGGGCCTTCGCAACCGCGCCCAATGCTTCCGTGGTCGGCCCGGGAATCGGCTCGGCGAGATCGAAGAACTTCGGATCCTCGGTCTGACACGGATAATGCGCGCGGAACAGTTCCTGGGTGCAGACGATCTGGGCGCCGCGCTTTGCGGCCTCCTCGATTCGAGCGATTGCCTTATCGAGGTTGAGCCGCGGCTCGGGCGCGCAGCTCATCTGGATTAGGCCAATAGCGACTTTGTCGGCTGCCATCCCTCAACTTGATAGCAACCGCGGAGCGTCCATGCCATAACGCCGCGCAATATCGTTACGACGGGCACTAAACATTTCTTTATGGACGGTTGCATGATCGGCACTGTGATATTGTAATAAGGCGCGCAAAAACGACGCGCGCATGGAGCGTTTTAGCGGAGCTGCTCGCCGCTGATAGCCGGGTCCTGCGCAAGGGAAGGCCGCGAACCCCGCCAGGTCCGGAAGGAAGCAACGGTACCGGCTGCCACCCTGTGCCGCAGGGGTGCCTGGCTATCATTCGACGGGCAGCTCCGAGACATAAAGAATTTCGCGATGGCCGACACCTCACAGCAACACCTGGTGCTCGCGCGCAAATGGCGACCGGAACGTTTCTCCGAGTTGGTCGGCCAGGAGCACGTGACGCGGACGCTTGGCGAAGCGCTCAGGCGGGGCCGAATCGCGCATGCGTTCCTGTTCACCGGGATTCGCGGCGTGGGCAAGACCACGGCGGCACGCATCCTCGCGCGATGCCTAAATTGCGAGAAGGGGCCGACTGCGGAGCCGTGCGGCGAATGCGCGGCATGCGTCGAGATTCGCAGCGGGCGCGCTCTTGACGTGAGCGAGATAGACGGCGCGACTTATCGCAAGATCGACGACGCGCGCGCGATCATCGAAAATCTGAGCTACCGGCCGGCGCGCGATCGCTTCAAGATTTACATTATCGACGAGGCCCATCAGCTTACCGATCAGGCCTTTAACGCGCTGCTGAAAACGCTCGAAGAGCCTCCGCCGCACGTCAAATTCATCCTCGCGACGACCGAGCCGCAGAAGATGCCCGAGACGATCCTGTCGCGGCTGCAGCGCTACGACTTCCGGCGCATCCCGTACACGACCGTTCTCGAGCGGCTCAGGGATCTCGCGCGGCGCGAGGAGGTCGAGGTCGAAGAGAGTGCGCTGCGGCTGCTCGCGCGCGAGGCCGGCGGCAGCATGCGCGATGCGGAGCGGATGCTCGAAACGGCGATTGCGACGGGCGCATCGGGCAAGGTCACCGAAACCGAGGTCGCGGCGTCGCTCGGAGTCGCGAGCCGCACCACGGTGCTCAAACTCGCGGACGCAATATTGGAAAAGAATGCGGCCGTCGCGCTTTCGCACGTGCGCGAGCTCGGGCGCCGCGGCGCAAATCTCGAATCACTTGGACGCGACCTGCTCGAGACGCTCAGAAATCTCGCGGTTGCGAAACTCCCCGCGGCCGACTCGCAAAGCCCGCTCGACGATATTCCCGATCACGAAGTGGCGGAGCTGAAACGGCTGGCCGCGCGCGCAAGCTCTCGCGACATCATGCGGCTGTTTCGGTTGATGGCCGACTCGCAGGAGCAGATTATCCGCTCACCCTATCCCGACCTGCTGCTGGAGATGGCGGTGGTGCGGATGGCGTCGCTGGCCGCGGTGATCGACGCCGACGAGTTGATCCGCGCGATCGGTGCCGGAGGGAACGTTCCGCCGTCGTCAGGCAAGCCACCGGGAAAGCCACCGATAGACGGTGGCGGCGTTCGCGGAACTGCGTCCTCGCAAGCAGCGTCAAGCGAGCCGCCAGCGGGCGCAACACGGTTGCGCGTCGAGGGCGAGGTGAAGGCGGACGCACCGCTGCGTCGATCCGCCGACGACGATGAGGTACGGGAACTTCCCGAGTTGCGCGACTTCATCCGGGGGCGGCGCGCCGCACTGGCGGGCTTCATGGAGCAGGGGGCCGGACTCCGGCTTCACGGCGATCTGCTGACGGTTACGGCGCGCAACGATATTTATATTCGTTATCTGAACGACAACCGGACGGTGATCGCGGAGCTTGCGAGCGAGCATCTCGGCCGCCCGATTCGGGTCGAGCTTTCGACTACTGGCGGCGCGGGCCCGCGAAGTAAGACCGCGACTGCGCCACTTCCAAGCAACGGCGCCACAGGCGAGCTTGCGCCGTCGCCGCACGCCAAGCCGGCCGGCGCGAACGCGGCGCGGATCGAGCGGCAGGCGTCCAGGCGGATCGAATCGACTCACGAGACTGCGCGACGCGTTGCGACCCCCGAGGAACGGCAGGCGGTGCTCACGGATCCGGGGTTGCGGCGGGTGTTCGACACGCTCGACGCGAGGTTGGTGGAACTCAGGATGCCGAATCTCGCACCCGATCAGGCGAAGGAAAGCGGCGAAACGGAATCAAAATAAATAGGGCTGCGGCAGGGGAGCCCGCGGCCAGGGAGCGATAGTAGTGGCAGAAATGGATTTGGCTTCACTGATGCAGCAGGCGCAGGCGTTGCAAACCAAGATGCAGGAGATGCAGGAGGTGGCGGCGGCCAAAACCGTTGACGCGCAATCCGGCGGCGGGATGGTGCGGGTGGTGGTGGACGGCGGACTCCGCGTGCGCAAAATAGAAATTGACGCCGCGATCGTCGCCGCCAACGACAAGTCGATGCTCGAAGACCTGATCGTCGTCGCCGTAAATGACGGGATCGCGCGCGCGCAGAAAATGCTCGCCGAGGAGATGGGCAAACTCGGCCCGCTCGGCGGGCTGAAGCTCCCCGGTTTCGGCGCCGAATGACGGAGCGCGCGTGATGGCGGAAAACTTGAAGCGCCAGGACGGACTGCCGCCCGCGATGACCCGGCTGGTAAGAGAGTTGTCACGCTTGCCCGGAATCGGCGAGAAAACCGCATCGCGACTGGCGTTCAACCTGCTCAGCCGACCGCGCGACCAGGTGATCGCGCTCGCCGAGGCGCTGCTGGAAATGAAGGAGCGGATCGGACTCTGCTCGGGATGCTTCGGACTGTCGGACAATCCGCGCTGCCAGATCTGCGATGACCCGGCGCGGGAGAGTGAAATGATTTGCGTCGTCGAAGGACCCGCCGACCTGATGGCAATCGAGCGGGCGCGCAGTTTCGGCGGGGTATACCACGTGCTCAACGGAGCGCTCGCGCCGCTGGACGGAATCGGCCCTGACGACATCAAGATGAAGGAACTCATCGCGCGCGTGAGTCCGCCGGCGTCGATTCGCGAGGTGATTATCGCGACCAACGCGACCGTCGAGGGCGAGGCGACTGCGCTTTATATAGCGCGGGAATTGAAACCGCTCGGCGTAAAGACGACCCGGCTCGCGCGCGGACTTCCAGCCGGCGGCGATCTCGAATACAGCGACTCGGCGACACTGACCAGCGCGCTCAGCGGACGCCGCGAGCTGTAGCCAAAAAAACTCTCATCCCGTGCAAGATAGCTGCGGCCGCTTGATCACTTCCCGATCAAAATATACTGCGATGCTGCGCGCCAGAAATTTTGCGCTGGCGGGGGCCGCGATACTAGCGATTGCAGGGTCGGGATGCGGCCCGTCGAAGCCACGGGCGCCGGCCGAGCAAGGGCGCATCGCGTACATGACCAATTGCGTCGTTTGCCACAATCCGAATCCGAATCTGGCCGGCAGCCAGGGACCGCCAATCGCCGGCTCGTCGCGAGAGTTGGTCGAGGACCGGGTGCTTCACCTTTCCTATCCGCCCGGTTACACGCCCAGGCGCACCACGCATGCGATGCGTGCGATGCCGCAACTCGCGAATCAGATCGATAATCTGACTGCGTTTCTAGCCGAAGCGGCCGAGCAGCAGGGGCCAGCCCCTGCACCCAAGTGAGGAGCCGACTCCGAGGTCGTCGGCGGGGACGTTGAGCGCCGCAAACTACGGAAAGTACGGAGCCGCCGATACGCTGAGTGCGCGGGTTGGCGGCTCCTTCGTTGCTGGATTCGAATCAGCGCAGACTTATCATGATAACCAGTGCCAGCACGGCCCACAGAACAGTGCCGGCGGTGATGGTGCCCGAGATTGAATCCAGCGGCTTCTTGGTCGTGCCCTGGGAGCCAACGAGCGCGTTCGCTTCGACAAGCAGAATTATGATCAGCGAGATCACCAGCCACGCGGCGATCCCGCTCGAGGTCGGCTCATTTCTGAACATGGCGTAATGGCTCGCGGCGCCCATGAAGAACAGCATCGGAATTGAAAAGAGGGTGTTGGTGCGCGAGGCCAATGCGGCCCGCCGTCCGGCGGGCGCCGCGGCTGGATTCGCTGGTGCTCCTCCAGCCATCGCGGTCGCGTTGCCGATGACGATTTTTTGTTTCGGCCATATGACGAACCAGACATTCGCCCACATGATCAAGCCGAGGATGCCGCCGGTGAAGATCGCGACGGTCCAGGAATTCATCGCATAGTCCAGTCGCATCGCCCACCACATCAGCAGGTAGAGCAAGCCGGAAATCACCGTTCCCATTGCGCCCCATCGAAACCACCATAGCGCGCGCGGCACCAGTTTCTGAATTGCGCCGCTCCTGACCGCGGGATCGGTTTCGCCGAAGAATGGCGTCTGCACAAGATTGAAATAGTAGAGCAGGCCTATCCACGTCACGCCGAAAAGGAAGTGCAGCCATCTGAGCAGTATGAAGACCAAATCTTCCATTAGAATCCTCCTCGTTCGAGTTCTCCCCGCCTGAGACCTGCTTTCGGGTTTCTCTTTTCACAGCATAACCGCTTTTGCAACAGTTGCCCCGCGAGCCCCCGGAGCGGGACATCCAAAGTTCGGCCTCGATTGCTGACGAGACATCGCATTAGCCATTCGATTTACAAGAGACTCGATTGAGTAATCACGCCTGCTTTCTCCTTCCCAAAAACCTTCGGAAAGATTTCGGGCGAAACTCGAAATTCGCGGCACTGCTTCAGTTTGGCCTGGATTCCGGGTCAGGCGTAAAATTAGATCACGCACAACCCAATTTCGGGATTTGTTTCGGGATTTGCATTCACCAACTAGCCGGGCGGCGGATCGCATCTGGCGGTTCGGCGCCCGAAAGGACGGTACCTCGCGATGGCATTTGAACTTCCGAACCTTCCATACAGTATGGACGCGCTGAAACCCCATCTCTCGGCCGAGACGCTTGAATATCATCATGGCAAGCATCACAAGGCCTACGTCGACAAGCTCAACGAATTGGTCGCGGGCGCCAAATTCGCGGGCGCATCGCTGGAAGAGATTCTAAAGACCGCGGAACCGGGACCGCTCTTCAACAACGCGGAGCAGCATTACAATCATTCCTTTTACTGGAAATCCTTGAGTCCGAAGGGCGGCGGCGAACCCAGAGGGCCCCTCGCCGATGCGATCAAGAAATCGTTCGGTCATTTTTATGCGTTCAAGAAGAAGTTCAGCGAGGTCGCCGACGGCCACTTCGGAAGCGGATGGGCCTGGCTGGTGCGCGCGAAGGACGGCTCGATCCAAGTGATCGCGACCCATGACGCGGGATGCCCGATACGCCAGGGTCAGACCCCGATTATCACCTGCGACGTGTGGGAGCACGCATACTATATTGACTATCGCAACGCGCGCCCCAAGTACGTCGAGGCATATTGGAAGCTGGTCAACTGGGATTTCGCGAGCGCGAATTTCAAGTAGTCAGCAATCGAGGAAAACTACTAGATCGCCGGCGCAGCTTGATCCCGATGAGCCAGCTCCAACGGCGGACGTCGCGGCATCGCAAGCCGATCCGCGATCACGCGATAGACGTCGGCGCTAACGGCCATCCCGACATGACTGCCCATCACTTCGACGTTTTCGACCGACGGCGCGCCGCTAACGTCGATGCAACTCTGCCAGTGCACGACCCCGTCGGTGCGCGAGTACACGTGCGTGGTCGGCACTGCTCCCGGCGAATCGTCGCTCAGTATCAGGCCGCATTTACATGACTCGGAGAGGCATCCTTCGGCCTTGCCGCGAAGCGCCGCAATCGATCGCGCGACCGCCTCCACGGCGTAATTGCACGCAGCGCGCGGACGCCTGATCGGCGAACCGAGCGAGATCACGCGCTCGGCCATTTCGGGATTTTCGCGGGCTACCTCGCGCGCATAGATACCGCCGAGACTTTGGCCGATGACGACGATCGGCTGCTCGAACTTCTCATAGGTGAGAACCAGCCGCGCGTTCAGCTTGCGCATCGTTTCGCGCGGACACTCGGAATTGGACCATATTCCGCCGAAGACTACGCGATGCCCCAGCCATCGGCAAAAGCTCGCCATCGGCGCAAGCGTCACATCGCCGGCCATGAAACCGGGAATCAGCATTATTACTTTGCGATTGTCGGCGCCGGCGTGAGGCCATGGATGCATTAGCGCGCCCAGCCAGAAGACAGTAGCCTCGAGTGGCACCCGGAATTCGCCCAGGGCGTCGAGCAGTGAGGGGCGTTTGAGACTCAGATCGCTATGCGAAGGTCCATGCGCGATACCTAGAGCCATAGGTCTCCTTTGGCAGCTCGCGCGGGCAACGTCGCAACAGCGGAGCGTATGCAGGGCGAAACCGCATCCTCATCATCCCAATCTTCCACACTATTTAACATAACCATTCTTTAACCCGCCGTACAATGATTCTTAACCCAAGCTCTTATGATGTCGTAGGCACTGGCGCCGCACGGCACTGAACCCGCGCACCCGGAGGCGTGGACCGTGATGATCGCCACTTGCAAACCGGGGAGATGTGTTGGCAAGTGAGATTTCCGAGAAGGCGCCCAATGGGCCAATGCTCAATTCTGTCGAGTCGCCCGCATTCGGACCCGAGCACACGCAAAAAAACACGAAAAGAGGAAGGTAAGTTCAAATGGAGTTTGGAATTCAGCTTGCCAACATGGAACCGGCTCAGTTCCGGGCCACCGCGCAGACGATCGAGGCGCTCGGCTACGACCTGATCGTGTTTCCCGACCATATCGTGATGGAGGGGCCCGAGCGGCAATACGATCCGCATGGGCTCTCCTACGACATGATCGTGATCGCGGCGGCGGTGATCGAGGCGACCAAAAAGATCCGGGTCGGGCACCTGGTGCTCTGCAACCTGTTTCGTCATCCGGTCATCACCGCGCAGAGTCTGACGACGCTCGATCGGCTGAGCGGCG
>JBGPNU010000025.1:0-16874 GCA_041487675.1 Binatus sp. (SeqCode) | reverse complement strand
ACGAGAATGGAGTTCACGAGACTTTCGTCGGTGGTAAGCGGGCAAAGCATCATAATTCGAGTTGTAGGTCAGTACCAATACAATCACCTCCGCAGAAGGGTAGTGGGCGGTCTTCCAGCGCGGGCAATCGTATGTGTCCGGGTTAGGGGCCGATGGCGGGCATGCAGGCGGCGGAGACTTGGCGTCCTCTAATTTCCGCGTTGCGCGTTCGTCTTGGGGTTCTGGTTCGATCCGACATTGACGCTATAGGCGTTCAAGCCCTGCAAGATGGCCGAACACTTCGTGGGATCACTCACGTTCACATCTACGCATTTCCGATAGTCGTCGAGCAGTGCGTTTCGAGTCGATCCGGCACGGTTGTGTTCACACCACGCAGCAAATACCGGCGTGAGCGCCTCAGACCGGCATGGATCATCGTTCGTCATTCCGGCCGTGCATCCCATTGCGGCCACCGTTAAGTAGCCGACAAGCGCGAGCGCGGCAGCGTGGCGAAGATTCATGCCCGTGAGCTAGCAGACTGCAGCGCGACCGACAACTCTGCAACCGGCGCAACGTCGGCGAAACGCTCTCCGCCAATCTGGCCTATTTGGTGAAAACAATACCGTTGTTCTGGCTCGTGCTCGCAACCCTTCCTTGGTCGTAATGGACTGCGCATTTTCTGGCTTGCTTACTCAGATCGTTGAGCTTTATGAAGTCGACGTCAAGCCACTATTCGTGATTTGTTCCCCTGAACTAAAAAACGTTTCACGTGAAACATTTTTGCGAAAAACCCCAGCCGGACAGCGCCATTTCTGATCGCTTCTCAAGAATTTGACTGCCAATTGCGCAACGCCGGATCGGTCCCTCACCCGCCGCGCGCGGACGCGCGTCGGCCTCTCCACTCTTAGGGCGAGGCGAAGAAGGATCCGGGATTCTTCCCCTTCGGCTGCGCTCAGGGCTTCGACTGGCGGAGGCGGAGTTATCCAGAAGCGCTCTAGAATGACACCGAAAAAAGTTCTCACAGGGCGACAGCCCGCATCTTTTCTTGCTCCTAGCACTGGGTGCAGGGGTCACCCCTGCCCAAGGAAGCGTGAAACCCACGGTGGGTTTCACATTCAATTAAGTGATCGCTCTTTTGCGGAATGCGTTCGCTCGGGTCTATAGGATCAGGAATCGCGTCTGCCAGGAGAATCGTATGTCGTGGGAGAAAGAGGTCGAGGAAATTCGGCGCCGGATCGAGATCGCGAAGGGGATGGGCGGCGCCGACAATATCAAGCGCCAGCATGACGGCGGCAAGCTCACGGTTCGCGAACGGATCGAGAAGTTGCTCGACCCAGGATCGTTTCATGAGTATGGCGCGCTCGCCGGTGCGCCAAAATACGAGGGCCAGACGCTGGTCTCGTTGATGCCGGCGAACTTCGTCGGCGGCATGGGGCGAATCAACGGGCGGCGCGTCGTGGTCGGCGGCGACGACTTCACGGTGCGCGGCGGCGCCGCGGACGCGTCGATCGGCAACAAGCGGGGCTACGCAGAGTTGCTCGCGCATGAGCTGCATCTCCCGATCATTCGGCTGGTGGATGGAACCGGCGGCGGGGGCAGCGTGCGCACCTTCGAGACGATGCATCGAACTTATGTGCCGGCCAACCCCGCCTTTGACGTGCTGGTGAAATTGATCGGCGAGGTACCGGTGGTGGCGGGATGCATGGGCTCGGTCGCGGGTATCGGCGCGGCGCGGGTTGCGGCGTCGCATTTCTCGGTGATGATCCGCGGGTCGAGTCAGATGTTTGTCGCAGGACCGCCGGTGGTCAAATGGGGAGTGGGCGAGGATCTCAGCAAGGAAGAACTCGGCGGCGCGGACATCCACGCCCACATGAGTGGCGCGATCGATAACGAGGCCGAGAGCGAGGAGGACGCGTTTGCGCAGATTCGCCGCTTCCTTTCATACCTGCCGCAAAGTGTGTGGCAGGCGCCGCCGCGAGTAACGCCCGACGACGATCCGAGCCGGCGCGAGCAGGAGTTAATTAGTATCGTGCCGCGCAACCGGCGCCATGGTTACGACGCACGGCGAATCGTGGAACTGGTGATGGATCGTGATTCGTGGTTCGAGATGACGCCGTTTTTCGGGCCGTCGCTGGTGACCGGATTCGCGCGGCTCGACGGTTTCCCGGTCGGGGCGATGGCTAACGATCCGTTTTCAATCGGCGGATCGCTCGACGGGCCGGCCTCGGACAAGATGGTGAAGTTCGTCGACCTCTGCGACACGTTTCATCTGCCGGTAGTCAATTTTGTGGATCAGCCGGGATTCCTTATCGGGCGGGAAGCCGAGATGGCGGGAACGATTCGTCGCGGCGTACGAGCACTGTACGCGCTGTTTCAGACCACCACGCCGTGGGTAGCGATAATAGTGCGAAAGGCATTCGGAGTTGCGGGCGCGGGCCACGGAGTCACCACCGGGCTCAATCTGCGCTACGCGTGGCCGTCGGCGGATTGGGGATCGTTGCCGATAGAAGGTGGAATCGAGGCGGCTTACAAGCGCGATTTAGCGGCGTCAAGCGATCCTGAAAAGTTAAGACGCGAGCTCGAGGAAAAGTTCAATGCCGTGCGGTCGCCGCTTCGCACCGCGGAGGCGTTCGGAATCGAGGAGATAATCGATCCGCGTGACACGCGTCCGATCCTGGTCGATTGGGTGCATCAAGCGTACGAGATTGTTCCCACGCAGTTGGGGATTCGTACCCGCACGATGCGCCCGTAGGCAGGGGATCAGCCTGCGGTAGCCTTACCGGTTGCCGGTGCGCGCTGAGCGTGTTCTTCAACCGCGGCATGGCCGCGCGTGAACGCCATCGCGACGATGTAGATTATCATTCCACCGAGCGCGACCTTGACCCACTCGCCCCATCCATAGTGGACCGCAACGTAGAGCGACAGCGGCGCCGAGATTGCGACCCATCCCCGCGCGACCAGCCCGAAGAAGGCCCATCCGGTGGCTTGCAGAGCGGGTGAGACGTCCTCGAGAGTCTCGGAGAACTGCGCCGCCCATGGCACGTAGCCGATCGCCAGGAAACATCCCATCAGCGACGCGACCATCGTCATGGTGGCGCGCGGAAGCTCGCTGCCGAATCTCGGAATCCACCAGGCCATGAGGATGCATGCCAGCGCCGCGCCGAAGATTGCGATCGGTTTGCGAGTTTGCAGGCGATCGGAAACGAGGCCGGTCAAGACCAGGGTGCCGAGGTTTGCGAGCCAGAAGTATTCATTCATCTTCGCCGCTTCGGCGGGCGTGTAATGAAACGCCTCGGTGAACATCAAGGGGCCGAAGCCCTGGATCGCGAAATACAGGGTCAGGTTCGCGGTTACCCCGATGACGAGCAGCCAGACTTCCGCATGGCCGAGCAGGCGCCTGAAGGCATCGCGGGTGCCGGAGGGAAGTTCGGAAGCGCTGGGCAGGCGGTGTTCCGCGGCGAGCGCCTGGATTTCGGTCTTCATGATCTGCAGGCGCAGTTCGGGGCTCAGATCGCACAGCCAGATCACAATCGGGACGTACATCGCGACCGCGAAGAATCCCATGATCCAAATCTGCGATTGCCAGGTGTGATAAATCGGCAGCGTCGCTCCCGCGACGTAGTTGGCGAGGAAGTTCGCGCCGACCGGACCGATCGTCAGCAGTCCAAATGCCAGCGCCCGGCTGAGCCGCGGCGACATGTCGCGCACCAGCGCCGCTCCGGCGCCGGCCGTGAGCCCGGCCACGATACCCATCAATGTGCGCAGGATCACGAACGAGACGATGCCCGTGATTAACACGTTCAGAAACAGCAGGACGGTGACCAGGCCAAGGCATATGTCGATGATGAGGACCCGGCCGTAGCGGTCTGCCAGCGGACCACCGAAGAACGCGGAGATTCCCCCAATCAGCACCGCGAAGGTGACGAACGCGCCGTATGCGAGATGGCTCATGTGCAGGTACGGAAGCAGGATTGGCAGCAGGGGAGCGAGCTGGAAGTCGTACGCGCCGAGAATCGAGGCGAGCACCGTGAGCATCAGCAGGGACCATCGATGACTGCCGCGCGGATATTCGCTCAGCGTGCGGGCTCGGACGAAACTGTTCATGCAGTCTCCTCTTGCGTGAATGCGCGTTGACTTAGTTTCTCTACAACCAAGAGCCTCGAAAACACAAGGCACATTTCTTCCGGCACTGGTACAGATACGCGCCGCCTGCTAAGACGCCGGGAGCCAACCAACAAGCGAAAGGACCGCTGAGCGATGGACATAAGGAGCCCGGCCGTGGGCAAGGTGCTGAGACTTTCAGTTGAGCCGGGAGCGCAGGTGGCGCGCGGCGACGAATTGATGGTGGTCGAATCGATGAAGGTCGAGATACCGATCAAATCGCCGGCGGCCGGCCGGGTGAAGGAGTTTCGGGTCAAGCCGGGCGATCAGATTCAGCGCAATTTCGTTCTCGCCGTGATCGAAGCGTGAGGTAGCGATGCGCTGAAGAGAAGTCGTCCGTCAACCGATCGCCCGGAGGAAATCGTGCCCGAGATAATTCTGCATCAATATGTGAACTCGCCTTTTTCGGAAAAAATCCGCAAGATCTTCGCGCACAAAAAAATCAGCTGGCGATCGGTCGAGCAGCCGGTCATCATGCCGAAACCCAAGTTGGCGCCGCTCACCGGAGGATATCGCCGCATCCCGGTGCTCCAAATCGGCGCCGACGTCTGGAGCGACACCGCAATCATCATCAGGAAGATCGACGAGCTCCGTCCCAAGCCGACGATCTATCCGAATGGCCTGACCGCCGCGGCTGAGACGATGAACCAGTGGGCCGACCGACGGCTGTTCTGGTCAACCACTCCGGTAATTTTCGAGAAGCTCGCCGCGGTGGTGCCCAAGGAATTCATCGAAGATCGATCGAAGATGATGCGCGGGGCGAACTTTGCGGAGATCACGCTGGCCGCTCCCGACGCGCGAAACCAGTTGCGTGCGTTTCTCGATATTTTGGATCGCCAGCTCGCGGGCCGCGCGTTCATCCTCGGCGATTCGTTCAGCCTTGCCGATGCCGCGTGCTTTCATCCGGTATGGTTCCTGCGCGCCGAGCCCAATGCGTTCGGACTGGTAAAACGATTTGCACACCTGATGCGCTGGTTCGAAAGAATCGACGCGATGGGAGTCGGCGATGTGCGGCCGATGGATCCCGACGAAGCTCTCAAGATCGCCCGCGAAAGTACGCCGGCCACAGTTGAAAATATCGACGACGGCGATCCAAATGGACTCAAGGCGGGAACCAGGGTATCCGTCACCCCAGACGACTACGGGTTCGACCCGGTGACCGGAAGAGTTGTCGTGAGCACGATCCAAGAGATCGCGATCGAACGCGAAGATCCGGAACTTGGCAAGATCGTGAATCATTTCCCGAAGATTGGCTTCCGAATCGCCGCCGCCTGACCGCTATCGCCCATTCACAATTGTCCTGGTGCCTGGCCCGGCCGCATGAAGCGGTAGGGCCAAGCGCCGCCCAGCAGGGACAAACTAATGCCCGAATAGACAGATGCAATACTAAATAGGCTACGGAACTAAATAGTCATTATATATTTCGTTCGATTACATACATCGCGGTAAACTGACTACTGGATGCGGGGTCTAGGGGGGTCCGCCCGGTTGTTCAGATCATTTTCGACGCGGTTGCTCGCGGTCGCGGGAGGCTTGCTGCTCGTCGCGGGGCTCATTGTGGTGCTGTCGGTTCCGCAACGTGCAACGCCGGGGTCGGCGGCGGCGCATCGCAACGCCCCAGGTGCGCTCCGAGGGCGCGATCGGGTTGCGCGCGAGGCGTTCCTGATAAGCAGGCGCGGACTTAATTTTGGAATTCCCGCCGGCGCATATCGCAGAGCGATCGCCCGGATGCGCCAACAGGAGCGCAGCGCTGGGAGGATTCGCAGCGCCGCGAGTCATCGGGGCGGAGCCGTGAGCGAATCGGCGCTAGTCGCAGTTCCGCTCGCATGGAACGCGATCGGTCCCGAACCCCTGCTGAACGAGATTCCCGCGTTTGCGGGAGTGGCACTCGGGAGCGCGCTCGCAGGCGCAACCGGAAGAGTCACCGCGGTGGTCGTGGATCCGACGGTGAGCGGGCGGATGTTCGTCGGGACCGGCGACGGGGGAGTGTGGATGCGCGCCAATGCGGCCGCGTCATTTGCACCGATATTCGACTTCGAATCGACGTTGTCGGTCGGCGCGATGGCGCTCGACATCACCACCAGCCCGAATCCAACGCTTTACGTCGGGAGCGGAGAAGGCAACGGCTCGGGCGATTCATACTACGGGCAGGGAGTCTTCGTCTCGAGCGATCTCGGGATCACCTGGACGCAACTGGGAGCGTCCAAGTTCGCGCATGCGTCGGTTGCCGGGCTCGCGATTGATACGACCCGGACCCCGCGCACGATCTATGCGGCGGTTACCTACGGTTCGAGCGCGAATCGGGCGGACGCGTCATGGGTCGAGGGCAATTTCAGTCAGAATGGGCTATGGCGATCATCTGACGGCGGCGAGTCGTGGATACCGTATCCGGCGGGAACCTTCGGTGCGTGCCCTTACTTCACGAACGACCCATGTCCGGCCGAGTCGGTGGCGATCGATCCCGCGTCGCCCAGCAGCGTGTTGGTATCGATCCTGGGAGTGGGCATATTCCGCTCCTCGAATTCAGGATTCAGCTGGACGCAGTCGAATCTGCCGAGTCTGAGCGGCGGGGTCGGCCGCGCAAGCGTCGCGGCGGCAAATGGAACCGCATACGCGATGATCGGTGCGGCTGATGGCGTCGAGTACGCGGGATTCTACAAGTCCATCGACGACGGAATGACTTGGACGAAGGCGTCGGTGCCGAGTGCGCCGGTTGGCGTCGCGACTATCGACGGAACCAACTCGGGCAATTTCTCGGAATCGTTTTTTGATCAAACCCTCGCGATCGATCCTGCCGACGCGAGCGGCAAGACCGTCGTGTTCGGCGGAGTCGGAATCTACCGATCGGTTGACGCGGGCGGCAACTGGACAACGCTCGCGCCCAACGGTGGAACTCATTCGGATCAGCACGCGATCGCCTTCGACCCGGGGAGTGCGCACAGCTTCTTCCTCGGCAACGACGGCGGGCTTTACCGCTTCGACGCCGGGATTCAGAACTGGAGCGCGCTCAACGCGAGTATCGGCGCGATGCAGGCGCAATCGGTAGGCCCGCATCCCAACGACAGCACGCTCGCGCTCGCTGGTTTCCAGGACAATGGCACCGCGCGCTTCGACAGCACTCAGCCGGCGGCGTCGAGTTGGACCGAGGTCGATGGGCTAGACGGCGGCTTTGCGCTATTCGATCAGGTGAATCCGCAGTTCGCGTATCACACCTTTGCGACCACTTCGGCCGGACCATCGGTATCGCGCTCGACCGACGCCGGGGTCAGCTTCAGTTCCGCTTCATCGAGCGCGGCGCTGCGGGCTGCGATGGCGTCGGTGAACGACACTGGTGCGGCGTACTATCCACCTATCGCCAGCGATCCTGCGGTGGCCGAGCGCGTGATGTTCGGCGCGCATTCGATATACGTTTCCAACGATGGGATGGCGACCTGGACGCCGCAAACAACCCAGGATCTCACCGGCGGATGCGTCGGCGGCGCATGCGCGCTCGAGGACATCGAGATTGCGCCCTCCGACCATACCAAGGCTTACGCGCTCTCGATGGAAACGAATACGACCTTTCGCCCGACACCGTTTAAAATTTTCACCACCGACGAGGCGGATCTCCAGGTCAATGGGGGCCGGCCGGAAGGCGCGCACTGGATCGACAAGACCTCGCAACTGCCGCCGATCGTGTTCCCCGCTGATACCCAGGCAACCGGAATCGCGGTTGACCCGTTTGATTCCACGGTCGCGTACTTGAGTCTCTCGGGTTTCACATCGGCAACCGGCATCGGCCATGTTTTCGTGACCACTGACTTCGGCGGTTCGTGGACTCAGGCTGACGGCAATCCGAACCTGCTGACTCCGCCGCCCGCCAATGCCTTGCCCGACGTTCCCATACTGCGAATGCTGGTCGATCGTAACGACCCCACCGCCGAGACCGTGCTGGCTGCGACCGACATCGGTATTTTCAGGACCACCGATGGAGGGGCGAACTGGGCCCCATTTAATCTCGGCGCGATTCCAGCGGTTGCAGTTTTCGACCTGGAGCAGAATCTGAACGGCGTGGTCTTTGCCGCCACCCATGGCCGGGGGATCTTCCAGCTCGCCGGCGAAGGGACTGTCACGACGCGCACGCCGACCCCGGTCTCCACGGATTCCGCCACTCCAACTCCGAGCCCGACACCGACGCAGACACCGTCGCGCACGCCGACTGCGACCGTTACGGCGTCGCCGACGACCGCCCCGACCGCGACGCCTACGGCGACTGCCACATCGACTGCAACTGCGACATCAACTGCGACGGCTACCGCGACGCCTACGGCGACAGCCACATCGACCCGCACCCCGTCACCGACGGCAACTCCAACTGCGACTGCGACCGCCACCCCGACCGCGGGTGCGACCGCCACATCGACTGCCACATCTACCGCCACATCGACGGCGACTGCGACCGCCACGGCAACCTCGACGGCGACTGCGACCGCAAGTCCGTCTCCGAGCCCGTCGCCCACAACGGTGCGGACTCCGATTGTCTCCGCAACGCCCACCGCGTCGGCGACGCCAACTCCAACTGCGACCGACACACCGACTCCAACTGCGACTGCCACCCCGACTCCGACGCCGACCGTGTCGGCGGCGCTTGTCGTTCAGCCACGCTCCGCGAACTTCGCCGCGAAATTAGGCAAGCGCAGCAAAGCGAAGAAAGTGAGGGCGACCAACTCCGGCAGCGTGAGCATCCAGTTGATAGGTGTGCGGATAGTCGGCGACTTCCAGATCTCCAGCGGAACCTGCGGCGTTGCGCTCGCGCCGGGCAAGAACTGCGCGTACAAGCTGGTCTTCGCTCCGACCGCGAAAGGGAATCGCCCCGGCAGCTTCACGGTCATGAACAATGGATCGAGCGGACCGCGAACCGTGAGCCTGTCTGGAACGGGAAAGTAGCAGCGCGCTAGGGCAGGGTGCGGAACTCGCTTTCGAGAATCCCCATCACAAGAGTGTCGTGATAGCGGCCGCGGTAGAAGCGCTCCATCCGGAGCACGCCCTCGCGCTTGAATCCCAATTTGTCGTACGACGCGATCGCACGCTGATTGTACTCGTACACATGCAGCCAGAGCCGATGCAGATTCATTTTGTCGAACCCAAGGCGCATCATGACGCGCATCGCGTCGGTCCCGTAGCCGCGGCCCCAGTAAGACTTGTCGCCGATCACAATACCGAGACCGGCGCTGCGATTTATCCAGTTGATCGCGTGAAACGTGATAGCGCCGATATATTTGCGCTCCGCCAGCGCCTCGATTACGAAGGTCTTCTCGGTGTCCGAAGATTTCGCGGCCGCCTCGATAAATTTCTCCTCGACGATCGACGATAGCGGATAGGTCAGCATCCCGCCGCCCAGAAAATCGGTTACTTCCTCGTCGTTGATCCATTTCATTACCGCGTCGAGGTCGGATTTCTCGTAAGCTCTCAACCTGACCAGTTTGCCTTCCATGTTTGACTCCTTACGCGAACTCCACCGCTCTCCATCGCCGAAAAAAAGGGCGACCCATTGGGCCGCCCTTGCGCGATTACCACCGAGTTCGAAAGTGGCTAGCCCTTAGGCAACCCGAGCACCCGCTCGCCGATAATGTTGTGCTGGATTTCACTGGTTCCGCCGGCGATCGTGAGCGCACGCGACGCGAGCATCCGATACGACCACTTGCCCTTGTCGATCGCATGCGGCGACTTGAACTCCAGTTGGCTGTATGGTCCGAGCATCTCCATCGCGAACTTGTTCATCCGCAAGTTGAGTTCACTGTTGCAAAGTTTCAGCACCGAGCCTTCCGGTCCCGGCGGCAGACCCTTGAGCCGCCGCGTCAGTTGCCGAAAGCCGGTGTAGCGGAGCGCAGCCGCCTCGCATGCGAATCCACCGAGTTTCTGACGCACGCTGGTGTCTTCCCACGCGGTGTGCCCGTTGCTGCGGATGCTCTTCGCGAGCTCGACCATTTCCTTGACCTGGCCCATCATGTCGCGCCCGCCGCCGATCCCCGATCGCTCGAACATCAGCGTCGTGATCGCGACCTGCCATCCCTGGTTCTTCTCGCCGATCAGGTTTTTCTTCGGCACCTTGACGTCCTCGAAGAAAACCTCGTTGAAATTCGCGTCGCCGGTAATCTGCACCAGCGGCCGCACGGTCACGCCGGGACTGTGCATATCGACCAGCAGGTAGCTGATTCCCTTGTGCTTGGGCGCTTCGGGATCGGTGCGCACCAGCAGGATGCACATGTCCGCGTGATGCGCGTCCGAGGTCCAGACTTTCTGGCCATTGACGACGAAGTAGTCGCCTTCTTCCACCGCGCGGGTCTGCAGGCCGGCCACGTCCGAGCCTGCGCCCGGCTCGGAATAACCCTGGCACCAGAGTTCGTCCGCCGACAGGATTTTCGGCACGTAGCGCTTTTTCTGCTCCTCGGTTCCCCAATGAATGATGGTCGGGCCGACCAGCATGATGCCCAGTCCGTTGACCAGCATCGGCGAGTTAACCTTGGAAAGTTCCTCGGTGTAGATGATCTGCTGGGTCAGCGTCGCACCGCGCCCGCCGTATTCCTTCGGCCAGCCGATTCCGACCCATCCGCCCGCATGCATTCTCTTGTGCCATTCGACGCGCCGCTTCCAATCGTCGGAGCTGCCTTCACGCATGAAGTCTCTGCCGTCTTCCGAATTGCCCGCCTTGGGCAGGTTGGCATTGAGCCAGCTTCGGAACTCGGAGCGGAACGCCTCGTCTTCAGCGCTGAATTTGAAATCCATCGATTGCCTCCAGTTGCCGGAACCCGAACGACTCACTCCTGGCCGCGCTCGGAAGCGGGCGTCGGCTGAAGGATACGGTCCCTAACACTTGTTATATAGAACAGGCTCGGGAACCCATTCAAGGTAGCGGCCGCAACCACCCACGTTATTCGCGTTTGCGAGTCCCATCGCCCGCCTTGGCCGATCGTAGGTAAACGTCCGGATCGGCGATCTCCATCATCGTGCGCGCCGGATTCTCGACCGGCGTGAATCCAAACTGCGCGTATAGCCCGTGGGCGTCGCGTGTTCCGAGACTCCATCGCCGGAGCCCCTGCAACTCCGGATGCGCCATGATGGTCGCCATCAATTCCTTGCCGAGGCCGCGCTCGCGATAGGGCGCGAGAATGAACACGTCGGCGATGTATGCGAAGGTCGCGAAGTCCGAGACCACGCGCGCGAAACCCACCTGCTCGCCACCGCCGTAAACTCCGAAGCACAGCGAATTTTCGATCGAACGCACAATCGTCTCGCGCGGAATTCCTTCGGCCCAGTACGAGCGGGTCAGAAACCGATGAATAACGTCAACGTCGAGCTTCGATCGATCCGTGCTAAAGAGGAATCTACCCGCGTCCATAACTACCATCGCTGTCATGTCCCCGCTCCTCGACTGCCGGGCAGCCGATACTCCGATAGGTGCGAAGGAATCGGGGTCGAAGGATCAAGCCGCGAATCCGCGACCGGCGCGAGCGTCGTGGTCGCGAGTGGAATTTGACCCGCCCAGATCGGCAGCGCGTAGTCGGCTTCGTCGTCGATCGGCCCGCCGATCCGGAGTTTCGCCGACGCCTCCTCAAGAGGAATCGATAGCACCGACGTGGCCGCCAGCTCCTTCTCGTTTGGCTGACGAATGTGGTCCCATCGGCCGGGAGCGACGTGATCGATCAGCCCCTTCATCACGGCGAGCTTTTCCGCATCATTGGTGACCAGCGTGGCGGTGCCGAGAATCACGATCGATCGGTAATTCACCGAATGATGGAACGCGGAGCGCGCCATCACCAGGCCGTCGATATGCGTCACCGTCACCGCGAGCGGGGTTCCCTCCGCCGCAGCGCCGAGCATCCGGCTCGCGGCTGAGCCGTGTATATAGAGCCGGTCGCCGATTCGCACCTGCAGAGTCGGAATCACGTACGGCTGTCCGTCGATCGCAAAACCCACGTGGCATACGAGCGCGGTGTCGAGGATCGCATAGATGACGCCGCGATCGTAGGAGGCGCGCTTCGGAAGCCGCTTGACGCGGGTGCGCGCGGTCGCTGCGATCGCGCCGGTTCCGTTTTGAGCATCCGCATGTCCTGCCGCCGCTGCGGCCGGTTCCACCATGCCTTCCATCGCCTCTTTCATCTGCCTCGCCTTTTTGTTACAGTACAGAACTATGAACGTATCGGTACATTACCAGATTCGCGGGGAATCAGGCAATCAGATCGCCGCCAGCATCGAAGATGGAATCCGGAGCGGGCGGCTCGTCTCCGGTCAGCTCCTGCCCACCGTTCGCGCGCTCGCGATGCGTCTGCACGTGAGCCCGACCACGGTGGCCGGCGCATACAGCGCGCTTCGAGTGCGCGGATTGGTGCACGGCTCGGGACGGCGCGGCACGATCGTCAACCGCCGTCCTCCCTTGATGACCCGCGCGGCGCCCGCGCCTGCGCCCGGACTTCGCAACCTCTTCGAGGGCGGGCCGGACCCCGCGATGCTCCCGTCGCTCAAGCCATATCTCGCGCGGCTGGATGGAATTCCGGGCAAGTACGGCGACCCGGAAAATCGCGCGGAGCTGATCGAGCGCGCGGCCCTGCAGTTCAAGCGCGATGGAATCGCGCCGGGCGGGATAGCGGTCGTAAGCGGAGCGCTCGACGCGATCGAGCGTGTGCTGCAGGCCTGGCTGCGTCCGGGCGATCGGGTCGCGGTAGAAGACCCGAGCTATACCGGCGTGCTGGACCTGGTTGCCGCGATGGGACTGGTGGCGGAGCCGGTTGAAATAGACGACTCGGGGCCGCTCGGCGCGGATTTGAAGCGCGCGCTGAAGCTCGGTGCGAAAGCGTTTATCCTGACCCCGCGCGCACAGAATCCTACCGGCGCCGCGCTCGATCGAAAGCGCGCACAGGAGCTTAGACAGGTGATCGCCGGCTTTCCGGAGTGTTTGCTAATCGAGGACGATCACGCGGGCCTCGTCGCCGGCGCGCCCGCATTCACGCTCTCGGGCGGGCGTGCGCGATGGGCCATCGCAAGGTCGGTGTCGAAGTCGCTCGGCCCCGATTTGCGGGTCAGCGTGATGGCTGGCGATGCGCTCACGGTGGCGCGCGTCCAGGGCCGCCAGAGTCTCGGCCCGCGATGGGTCAGTCACATTCTGCAGGACCTGGTGGCGGGACTGTGGTCGGATCCGAAAATCTCTACGATGCTCCGGACCGCGGCCGACACTTACGCGCGCCGGCGTCACTCGCTGATCGAAGCGCTGGCGAAATTTGGGATCGAAGCGCGCGGCCGCTCGGGCCTGAACGTGTGGATTCCAGTCGTGGAAGAAGCTGCGGTTACGAATGCGATGGCCGAAAAAGGATGGGCGATTCGGGCCGGCGAGTGTTACCGGATCAAGAGCGCGCCGGGAATCCGGGTGACGGTGTCAACGCTGGCGTCTGAAGAATCGCGCCGCTTCGCGGCCGATCTGGCCGCGGCGCTGCGTCCGCGATCGACCGCGCAGTCTGCTTGAGACAAGCTTGAAAGCGCGGCGCTCGCGCGCCGCGCTTCAATCGCTTACTCGACGAGTCGCGCAATCGCGCTATTCGAGACGCCAGAGCGAACGGGCCGCGTTGGCCGAACGCTCGACGAGCTTCTTGCCGTACTCGTATTGCGCCGCGAAAATAGGGGCGAGCGGGGTCTGCTTGGCCCACTGGGTCGCGGACGCCTGGAAATCAATCGCCTGGTTAGCGACTTTCTCGCTGGTGTCGATGTACCACGCGGCGAACTTCTTCGCGCCTTCGACGTTGATCAGCTTGGCGCCCAGGTTGGCGACGTTTTCGAACACTCCCGATACACTCTCTTTCTCTGCCATCTTCTTTTTTCCTCCGGATTTTCCGTGCGATATTTTCGCGCCGTTTGTTTTATGTAAGTTACTCATTGATTCACCTTTCGCCCGTTTCTTTTTGTCGCATCGGTGACGCTATCGAAAGTTTGTAAGCCGTGTTCTTTAGTTGTCGCGCTCGGCGAGCCAGTTGGAAATTTGCGGTCATAGCCCTGCTCGTCAATGTTTAATATTTTCGTCCTAGAATTTTACAGTTCAGAAGTTTAGGTAATATAACAGTTAGGTCAAGAATTAGCTACACTTAAGTTTGTCACGGCCGCGACCAAAGCCCGCCCATCGCCACGAAAATGTTGGTCTCTGGTCACATTCGCGACATCTGCGGACCTCTGTGCTAACTAGCCGATGTGGCCGCGCAATTAACGATCGATCCGAAATCACTCACCAGGCTGAGGACGCTTTCGTGGATGCGCGGCGATCAAGCCGCACGCCTGGCTGCCAACGCCGCAGCCCTCAAAGTCCGGCGCGAGGATGTGATTTTCATGGAAGGCGAGGCGTCGAGCCGGATTTATATCCTGCTCTCGGGCGTCGCCAAGCTATGCTACGTCAATCGCGATCAGCGGGTGCTGGTCGGCTTCGTCGGGCCGGGCGAGGTCTTCGGGTTGTCGTCGCTGCTGCCGCAGACTACCCGGCCGTTTCGATGCGAGGCGTATAGCGACTGCTCGGTCGCGGTGGTCAAACCCGAGGTCTTCGTGGATACTGTGCTCGGTGTTCCGCTCGAGCGCCTGAGCTTCGTCCTCGACGTGACGGTTGGGCGATGGTGGGGGATGGTGGTCCGCTACGCGAACTTCGTCGGGCTCGGTCTGCGCGAGCGCCTGGCCGGCGCGCTGCTCGAACTGGCGGAAAAATTCGGAGTGCGCGACTCGCGCGGGACCCTGCTGACAATCAAGCTCACCCATGCCGATCTCGCGGAGCTGGTGGGCGCGTCGCGTCAACGCACCACCGAGCAACTGGGCGATTTCGAGCGCGAGCGGGTTATCATCCGCGAAGGGCGGCGACTGATCATCGTGCCCGAGAAATTGTGGCAGCTTGCGAATACGCCGCAGGCGAACTGAATTCCGGAGATATAATGGCAGCTGACAAATTTGTGACCGTGAGCGGTCTTCGCCTTCACTATATCGATTACGGCGGCGAGGCCCGGCCGTGGGTGGTATGCGTTCACGGGCTCTCCGGCAACGCGCACAACTTTGACGATCTCGCGGGATATCTGGCAATCGGCTATCACGTGATCTCCGTCGATGTGCGCGGCCGTGGCGACAGCCAGTGGGGTCCGCCGACGGAGTATCTGCCGCAAAATTATGTGACCGATCTGGCTGCGATGCTCGATTCGATCGGGATCGCACGGACCAGTCTAATCGGCACCTCGATGGGCGGGATCATCTCCATGATGTATGCCGGCGGATGGCCCGATCGGGTCGAGCGCCTGGTGCTTAACGATATCGGACCCGAAATCGATCCGGCCGGCGCGGCCCGTATCGCGAGTTACTTCGCCTCGGCGCCGGAACGGTTCAAGGATCTGGGCGAGGTCGTGAAATACTACAAGGCGAACTATCCGGCCATGGCCAAAGTCCCCGACCAAATCCTCGCCGAGCAGGTAAAATGGTCGGTCAAACCCGACGGCGACGGCAGCTTGATGTGGAAGATCGATCCAAATATCCGCCGCCCGCTTCGCGGCGCCACCGCGGCGAATCGGCTCGATCTGTGGGTGCCGTATGCGCGGATCGCGTGCCGCACTCTGATCGTCCGCGGCGCTGACAGCGATATCCTCGCGCGCGCGACCACTACCCGAATGTGCACGGTGCTTCGAGGCGCGACCAGCGTCGAAGTGCCCGGCGTCGGACACGCACCGTCGCTGACCGAGCCCGAATCGCTCGCCGCAATCAAGCAACTCTTCGAGTTGTGATCGGAGCTGTTAACTCCAGAGAAGAAGCAGGTTGCGGTTCCAAAGATTCTTCGTCGCCCGGTAATCTGAAAGTCGCGCGACGGCGCAGGTTCAGGCGCGACGGCCGCAACAATCATGGCCCGCAGTTGCCCCCGGTGCTGCGGACCTTCGCCGTGCCGCCGTTGGGGTTGCAGGTCGGCAGGCCAGTGTCGGTGCCGTCTGCCTCGCCCCCGTTGGTTGCCGTTGCTTTCACGAAGCCGCCGTTCGTCGTGCATTCCGCGTTCGCATCGCCGTTGTTTTTAGCTGTCGCGATGGCAGCGCAGCTCGCGGTCGATACGGCAGTGGCAGCGCTATTCTTGAGGGAAACGGCACTCGCCGAACCGCCGCCAGTTGCGAGAGCAGCTGCGTCACTGTTCTTGGATGCATTGGCGTCTGCGAGGCCGCCGTTTTCTGCGGTCGCTCCCGCACTGCTTTTATTGTCTGCCTGCGCGTTGCCCGTGCCGCTGGTGTCCGCCACCACGTCCGTTTCACTATTTTTGGTTGCAATCGAGACCGCCGAGGCGCCAGTGTCCGCCTTCGCGCCAGCAACGCTGTTTCCCGATGCTTTCGCCTTCGCTGTGCCCGTAGAAGGTACGTTCGCGTCGCACGTGCTGCCGTCAGTGCCGGTTTTGGAGACATCGCCCAAGGTTGATTTGCACTTGGCGCCCTTGCCCGCGTCAGCGGTGCCCGCGGTGAGCGCAAAGAGTAGTACCGATGTGAGCGCCAAGAGAGCAAAACTCCGTGTGTGAACCATCACTCTTCTCCCGTGAAATCGTAACTCTCGAGCCCCCTCCGGGCTTGGGAGCACTGACCTTATTGCCGCCGCAAGAACCCTCTTCTCACGCATCAAGATTCCCCTCCCGGATAACCGCGCAAATTGCGTGCGGTCGCATCGTACACGCTCGCAATTTGTGCGGCAAGGATGGACTTCGCTCCAAGTTCGGTATT
>JBGPNU010000024.1:0-16920 GCA_041487675.1 Binatus sp. (SeqCode) | reverse complement strand
TTCAACCAAAGTGATTCTTGCTTCCGGCTCACCGCGGCGGCGTCAATTGCTCGGCGCAGCCGGACTCGCGTTCGACGTGATCGAAAGCGGCATACCGGAAGCGCATGCCGACGGCGAGCCGGCACGCGATTATGCGCTCAGGATGGCGCGGGAAAAAGCGCGCGCGGTTTCCTTACGAGCCCGCGGCGCAGTCGTCGTCGGCGCCGATACGGTCGTCGTGTGCGACGGCGTGATTCTCGAAAAACCCGCGTCGCCCGACGATGCGCGCCGGATGCTCAGGATGCTCTCCGGACGCTCACATGTAGTGATTACCGCATTCGCACTGGCGCGCGATGGAACGATTGTCGAGAGTGAAGCGGTCGAAAGCCGGGTCACATTTCGGGTTCTCGGCGACGCCGAAATCGAGGAGTACATCGCAACCGAAGAGCCTTTCGACAAGGCCGGCGCATATGGAATTCAGGGCCTCGGCGCCGGGTTCATTTCTCACCTCGAAGGATCGCGCGCCAACGTGATGGGACTGCCGACGGAACGAGTCGTCGCGGCGCTCATGCGGCACGGCGCAAAGGCGGGCTGAGAAGGTCGAGATGCTGCCGGACAACGAAAACAAAATCGCGAAGCGGCTCGGGACCGTGCGAGAGCGCATCGATACGGCCGCGCGCCGCTTAGGTCGAGACGCATCCTCAATTCGTCTCGTGCTCGCGAGCAAAATGCAGCCGCCCGCGGCGATTCGCGCCGCATGGCGGGCCGGAGCGCGCGACTTCGGCGAGAACTACGTGCAGGAGGCGGTTTCGAAGCGCGCCGAGTTGCAAGCGCTGGTATCGAAAGAAAACCTGGCGGACATTCGATGGCACCTGATTGGGCATCTGCAGAGCAACAAGGCCAGGGTCGCGGCGCGCGCATTCGCGCTCATCCACAGTATCGATTCGGCGCGCCTGGTGGACGCTCTCGAGCGTGCGCAAAAGTCGCCGCGCGTCCGCGGGTTGGTCGAAGTGAATCTCGGCGCCGAGTCCTCCAAGAGCGGTGTCGCGCCCGACGCAGTCGCGAGCCTGCTCGACGCTTCGCGCGGCAAGATCGAAATCGTCGGCCTGATGACGATTCCACCGCCCGCACCGACTCCGGAGCTCGCACGTCCGTACTTCGCGCGGCTGCGCGAGATGCGCGATCGGCTTGCGATAGAAACCGGTCTTGCGCTAAGCGAGCTTTCGATGGGGATGAGTGACGACTTCGAAATTGCTATCGAGGAAGGCGCGACGATCGTGCGGGTCGGACGCGCGGTCTTCGGCGAACGGGGATCATGAAGAAGCTCGGATTCATCGGCGGCGGCAACATGGCCGAGGCGCTCGTGCACGGCCTCATCCAGCACAAGCTCTTCAAGCCCATAGACATCATCGTGTCCGACGTCGCGCCCGAGCGCCGGCGCAAACTCGCGCGAACACTCAAGGTTGCCACCACCGACGACAACGCCGAAGTCATTCGCGAGTCGAGCGCGGTCGTGCTCGCCGTGAAGCCCCAGACTATCGACCAGGTGATGGCCGAAATAGCGGCCGAGCTCGCAAGGCCGCGGCGCAAGTCCGCGAGTTCGGGCAAACTTTTCATCTCGATTGCCGCCGGCGTAACGATCGCGCGCCTGAGCGCGGGGCTGGGCAAGCGCGCGCGGGTGATCCGCGTGATGCCCAACGCGCCCGCGATGGTCGGTCACGGCATGGCCGCGATGGTGCGTGCGCGAGGGGCGTCGGCGGCGGACGAGGCGCTCGCACTGCGCATCTTTCGCGCGGTGGGCGACGCGGTCTCCCTTAAGGACGAAAAGCTGCTCGATGTTGTCACCGCGCTCTCCGGCAGCGGCCCGGCCTACGTGTACCTGTTCGCCAAGGCGATGGCCGATGCGGCGGTCAGCGAAGGGATTCCGCCCGCGCTCGCGCTTCGGATGGCGCTGAAGACAATTCGCGGCGCCGAACACTTGATGCGCGAGTCCAAACGCGACGCCGCCGATTTGATCCGCGCCGTCGCCTCGCCGGGCGGCACGACCGAAGCCGCGCTGCGCCGGTTCGCCGAGCATGGATTTTCTGATATCGTGGCCGCCGCCCTGCACGCCGCCAGCGATCGCTCACGCGAACTTGGCCGCGGAGCCGATTAGCGAAATTTGCCAGCGAGACTCTTGTCGCATGTACGCCTGGACGAACTTGATTATTTTCATCGCGCAAACCCTCGAGGCTTTGCTGCAGTTGTACTTCTGGGTGGTGATCATTTCGGCGCTGATGACGTGGATCGAGCCCAACCCGTATAACCCGATCGTCCGGTTCATCTATGCGGTCACCGAGCCGGTCTTCAACTGGATCCGGGAGCACATACCCGTAATCTTCGGTGGAATCGATTTCTCGCCGCTGGTCGTAATCCTCGGAATTTCGTTCCTGCAGCGATATGTGATTCCCACCGCCGTGCAGGCCCTGACCGGATCCATCACTTGACGAGCGCCGGTTACCGAATGAAGTCGGGCAACCCTCCGGATGACGACGCGCCGTGGATGCGAGTCGGCGCCGATGACGTGACGATCGAAGTTGCGGCTCGGCCCCACGCGTCGCGGCGCGGCATCGTTCGCGCGAGTCCCGATGGATTGGTGATCGCGCTTCACTCCGCGCCCGAAAAGGGCAACGCAAATGTCGAACTGATCGAGTATCTCGCCGACCAGCTCCGCGTTCCGCGATCGGCGCTGATGATTGTTCGGGGGATGACCTCGCGCCGCAAGACCATTCGAATCGTGACACATCAACCGGCCAAGGCAGCCGCACAACTCCGCAAGCTCGCAAACTCCGAAAAAATTGGCAGCCGAAAGTAAGGTCTGCCAGTCTCGGCGAGGCGAATCGATGGCGAATACTACGCCTGCGAGTTGACTACGGCTCTGTTGGTGATTACCTAAGGAAGTAAGACCCGCGATTTTTCGATTAGCAGGCGCGGGTTTGCGATGCCAATCTACGAGTACAAGTGCAACAAGTGCGGCGTGTTCGAGGCGATGCAGCGCATCACCGAGGCGCCGCTCAGGAAATGCCCAACCTGCAAGAGTAAGGTCGAGCGCCAAATTTCGCGCGGATCGTTCATTCTGAAGGGCAGCGGATGGTACGCGACCGATTACGCCAAGAAGGCCAGCCCGGGCAGCACCGATGCGTCGGAGTCGTCCGGCGCGCCCGCGACCAACGGCGGCGGCGGATCGTCGAGCGATTCATCCGCGAAGGCATCTGGCGACTCGAAGGCATCTGGCGACTCGAAGCCCGGGTCGGAGGCCAAGTCCTCATCGGAATCCAAGACTTCATCTGACTCGAAGGCCGCATCGGCGTCCAAGTCATCTTCTGACAAGCCGGTGTCCGCGAAGGCCGCCGACTGATTCTCCGCCCGGCATAATTCACCGACTGATTTGCGCTTTTAGCTGTGGGGTAGCCGACCCCGCGGCTATTTTGTTTCAATTGTGGGCTCAAATGCGCGCACTGGTATTCGATCGCAAACTCGAGTTTCGCGCCGACTATCCCGACCCCGTCGAGGCGCCGGGAGAGAGTGTCGTCCGCGTTTCGCTCGCCGGAATCTGCGGCACCGACCTCGAGATCGCGCGCGGCTACATGAAGTATCGCGGCATACCCGGACACGAGTTCGTCGGCAGAGTCGCGGCCACTTTAAATCCGGCACTTCGCGGACGGCGAGTGGTCGGCGAGATCAACGCGGGGTGCGGGCGATGCGCCAGTTGCGCCGGCGGCCTCGAGCGCCATTGTCCCGATCGCACCGTGCTTGGAATACTCGGACGCGACGGCGCGTTTGCGGAGTTTCTTGCTCTGCCTGACGCGAATCTGATTGTGGTGCCCGATTCGATTCGGGACGAGGTTGCGGTCTTCGTCGAACCGATCGCCGCTGCGTACGAAATCCTCGAGCAAGTTCATCTGGCGCGGAACCGGACGATAGTCGTGATGGGTGACGGGCGTTTGGGTGGCCTGGTCGCGCTGGTTCTCAAGAGCGAGAAATATCTTCCGCTGGTTGCGGGGCATCATCCTGAAAAACTCCGGCGCCTGGAATCGCTCGGACTCGACACCCTCGAAGAATCGCGGCTGCGCGATCGTTTCGACATCGTGATCGATTGCAGCGGAAGCGGAACCGGCTTTTCGCGCGCAGTCGAACTGGTCAAGCCGCGCGGCGCCATCATCGTGAAGAGCACCGCGGCAGCGGGCGCCGAAATCAACCTGGCGCCGGTGGTGATAAATGAAATCACGGTGATCGGCTCGCGATGCGGCCGCTTTCGGCCCGCACTCGACGCGCTCGCGTCAGGTAAACTCGATCCGCGTCCACTAATCGATGGCACGTTCACACTCGACGAAGGCATCGGGGCGTTTGCGGCCGCCGCAAATCCCCTCAATTTCAAAATTTTGTTGAGCGCGTCGTGAAGCGGCGCGGTGCAAGCACGATCATCGTCGGCGTGGACACCGGCGGCACCTTCACCGACATGGTCGCAATAATCGGCGGCGAGATTCGCGTCCACAAAGTGCTCTCGACGCCGTCGGACCCCGCCGACGCCGTGATCCGCGGTCTGCATGAGATGCTCGCCGATTCGACGCCGGACTCGGTCACATACAGTTCCACCGTCGCGACCAATTCGTTGCTGGAGAAAAAGGGCGCGCGCGTCGCGCTAATCACCAATGCAGGTTTCGAAGACCTGATCGAGATTGGGCGTCAGAATCGCGACGACCTGTACGCGCTGGCGCCTTCGCGCCCGGAGCCGCTGGTCGGCCGCGCGATGCGTTTCGGCGTGGCGGAGCGCACGCTGTTCGACGGCACGATCATTCGCGCGCTGACTTCCGCTGAACTCGCTCGGGTGCGGAGACTCGCCGAGCGAAGCGGCGCCGAGGCATTCGCCGTCTGCCTGCTTCATTCATACGCCAATCCGACCAGCGAGGAATCGATCGCGCGAGCGCTCGCGCCCTTAGGCAAGCCGCTTTCCGTATCGCATCGGATTCTCGCCGAGTATCGCGAATACGAACGCTTCTCGACCGCGGTCGTGAACGCGTACGTTGCGCCGCGGATGTCGTCGCATCTGAAGAACCTGGAAACGCGGCTTAAGGGCGCGCGGCTCAGAATCATGCAATCCAACGGCACCGCGATTGGGACTGCGCTCGCGCGTGACGAGCCGGTGCGAACGATCCTGTCGGGTCCCGCGGCCGGCGTGATTGGAGCGGCGAGCCTCGCACGTGCGTTCGGCACGGATCGGTTCATCACGTTCGACATGGGCGGGACATCGACGGACGTATCGCTCTTCGATCGGCGCGCGCGGATCCGCACGCTGAGTCATCCCGACGGATATGCTGTGCGCACGCCGGTGATCGATATTCACACCGTCGGCGCGGGCGGCGGATCGATTGCGAGGATCGATGCGGGCGGCTCACTTCACGTGGGCCCGGAGAGCGCGGGCGCAGATCCGGGGCCGGCCTGCTATGGGCGTGGCGACGCGTGCACGGTGACGGATGCGGACCTGGTCGCGGGCAGGCTGGTCGCGGAACATTTTCTGGGCGGCCGCATGAAGTTGCATCCCGAGCGTGCGGCGCGCGCGCTTTCCGCGCTCGCGCATCGGATGAAGACGACCGCGCCCCAGGCCGCACGCGGAGTAATCCGCGTCGTCAACGCGAATATGGAGCGTGCGATTCGCGTAATTTCGGTCGAGCGCGGTTACGATCCGCGCGACTTCGCGCTGCTGGCGTTCGGCGGAGCGGGTCCGATGCACGCGTGCGAACTGGCGCTCGATTTGGGTATCCGCCATATCGTGATGCCGCGAAATCCCGGCCTGCTTTGCGCGTGGGGCGCCGCGGGTGCTTCGCTCGGGCGCGAATATTCGCTGACGGTGCGCGAGACCAATCCGGATTATGGACGGCTGCTCGCGCGCGCATCGGGACTCGTCCGCCGCGCACGCGCCGAACTCAAAGCTGACGGCGGGCGCACGATTCGTCACGAACTAGGGCAAGAACTATGGCAAGAACTATGGTTGGACATGCGTTACAGAGGACAGTCGTACGAGCTCGAAATCGCGCTGTCGCCGCGTTTCATAGCGGATTTTCATTCGACTCATCGGCGGAACTTTGGGCACTCTTCGCCGAGCGCCGCCGTCGAGGTCGTGAATATCCGGATTCGCGCGATCGCGGCGCAATCGCGCTCCAGACCGAAACGAATTGCACGCCGAAAGGGAGCGCCCGCGCCGATTTCACGCCGGAAAGCGCTGGTCGGCGATCGAGAACGGATGGTCCCAATTTACGATCGCGAGGCCATTGGCGCAGGCGTGCGTATCGCCGGCCCACTGGTCGTGGTTGAGTTGAGTTCCACCGGCTACGTTGCGCCGGAATTTACCTTGCGCGCCGACGACTTCGGAAACCTTCACCTGGAGATGGCGCGATGAGGCTCGATCCGATCACGCTTGCGGTGATGAACAATCGGCTCGCCGCAATCGCCGAGGAGATGGGCGTGGTTCTCGGCCAGACCGCGTTCTCACCGAATATCAAGGAGCGCCACGATTTCTCGTGCGCGATTTTCGACGCTCGCGGCGAGCTGGTCGCGCAGGCCGCGCATATCCCGGTGCATCTCGGCTCGACGCCGCTCTCGGTGCGCGCGGCGATCGCGAACCTTGCTCTCGGCCTTGGCGATATCGCGGCGCTGAACGATCCGTTCGCCGGCGGAACCCATCTGCCGGACTTGACCCTGGTCGCGCCGATTTTCATCGGGAACGAGCGCCGGCCGTTCGGGTACGCCGCCAATCGCGCTCATCATGCGGACATCGGCGGGATCGCTCCAGGCTCGATGGCGCTTGCGACCGAGATCTACCAGGAGGGGTTCCGGATGCCGCCGGTGAAAATCGTGGCGGGAGGCGAGATCGCGCGCGATGTGATGACGCTGTTTCTGGCCAACACGAGAGTGCGCGAAGAACGCGAGGGCGATCTGCGCGCGCAAATCGCCGCGCTGTCGGTGGGAGCGGAGCGGCTGCTCGCGATTGTGAAAACGTCGGGGCGCGCGACGGTGGCACTCGCGATGGACGCGCTCAAGGATTATGCGGCGCGGCTGATGAGCGCGGCGCTGCGGGAGCTTAGACCCGGAACCTACCGAGCCGAGGACTTTCTGGACGACGACGGATTCGGCACCGGTCCGATTCCGATTCGCGCCGCGGTTCGAATCGGGCGCGGCAAGGCGGTCGTCGATTTCACCGGCTCCGCGCCGCAAGTGCGCGGCTCAGTAAACGCGAACTACGCGATCACCCTGTCCGCGACTTTCTACGTGATGAAGTGCCTTGCTTCGGAAGCGGTGCCCGCCAACGAAGGCCTGATGCGGCCGATCAGCCTAATCGCGCCGCCCGGCTCGATCGTCAACGCGTTGGCTCCTGCGGCGGTCGCGGGCGGAAACGTGGAGACCTCGCAGCGGATCGTCGATGTGCTTTTTCGGGCGCTCGCGCACGCCGCGCCGGACCGGGTTCCGGCGGCTAGTTCGGGCTCGATGTCGAATCTCACGGTCGGCGGTTTCGACCGATTTCGCGATCGCCACTTTTCCTACTACGAAACGATCGCCGGTGGCGCCGGCGCGGCAAAAGGACGTCCCGGCGCTTCCGGGATTCATACCCACATGACCAACACGCTCAACACGCCGATCGAGGCGCTGGAGGCGTACTATCCGATGCGGATCACCGAGTATCGAATCCGGCGCGGCTCGGGTGGACGCGGCCGATCGCGCGGCGGCGACGGACTGATTCGGGAACTGGAGTGCCTGGTCGATTCGAATGTAAGCGTGCTCACCGAACGGCGCACGCTCGCACCGTACGGACTAGCGGGCGGGGGCCCGGGTGCGACCGGCAGGAATTTTGTTTCGCGCGGGAAGCGACGAACAAAACTGCCGGGCAAGACCAATATCGATCTCAAAGCCGGCGAGCGGATTCGAATCGAGACTCCGGGCGGCGGCGGTTGGGGCCGGTAGGAAAATCTGCGCGCGACGCGGCGTGCCTACTGCGGGAGAGTCGGCGCCGACAATCTCCGCTGGTAGCGGGACGAGCCGCGTCCGGTTAGTTTGACCACGATGGCGGAGCAGCAATTCTATGTGGGCATCCATGGCGTGATCGCAAATCGCGGACGGATACTGGTACTGATGCGCGCGCCCGGGATGCCGTATCGTCCCGGGAGTTGGGACCTGCCGGGCGGTCATCTCGCGCTCGGCGAGAGCTTCGAGGATTGCCTGATTCGCGAGGTCAGGGAGGAAACCGCGCTCGACATTTCGATCGAGCGGATGCTCGGCTTGCATAGTATGATTTCGGAGCCTTACCTGCAGGCGCTGTACGCGTGCCGGCTCAAGGTGTTCCAGAGTTTGCAGCTCAGGCCGGAGGAGCACGTCGAGCATCGATGGGTGACGCCGGCGGAGATGGAGCGTCTCGAGTTGATTCCGTATCTCGCCGCGATACTGAAGCGCGGAATGCTGAATTATGTGACGGGATGAGCGCGCGCGATCGTCATCGCGCGAGCAGACGGCCGCGCCAATAGCCAAAGAAGTTCGCGCATTCGAGTTCGTGATAGATTGCGCGCTCCGGGTCTCCACGGACGGTGGCCGCAGCCATCCGGATCGCATTGCGGAGCAACTTGTCGAGACGATTGTGAGTCCTGCCGCCGGCGAACGCGCTGCCCACGCCGTAGGCGAAACTCTTGCGGCGCAGATACGCGCGGGTCATCCGCTCCGGCGCAATCAGATGATGTACGATCGCGCGTGGCGCAAACCCTAGTGCGCCGCCGCGCGCGATTATTCGGGCAAACAGCTCGGTGTCCTCGCCCGATATAGGGTTGCCGCCGACCACGCCAAGGTCCTCGCGGAAATTTCCGAAGCGCTCGAATGTGGAGCGTCTGAATCCGACGTTGGCGCTGAAATAATTGACCAGCCGCTCGGCGGCCTCGGGCGGCGACGCGGCAATCGCGCGCTGGTCGTGAACGGCGAGCTTGACCCACAAGCTCGGGCCGAGCCAATCAGGCGGCGTGCAGGACCATCGCGGCAGAACCATCCCGCACGCGGCGTCGAGATCGCGATCGCGGATGCCGGCAAGAAGTTCGGCGGCCCAATCGCGCTCGACGATCACGTCGTCATCGATAAAGAAGATGAAGTCCGACGCGGTTTCTGCCACGGCGCGATTTCGCGCGAAGCTCGAACCGAGGCGCGCTTCGAACACGCGGCGCACGCCAAGCGGTACATCGCGCGCGAAAGCCTCGATGGCGCCGGCAGTGTCGTCGGTCGAGCCGTTGTCAACGACTATGCAATCGGCATCGACACCGGCGGGAATCGCGAGCGCCGCGACACTGGCGAGGGTCTCGCGGAGCGTGGCAGCGCGATTGTGAGTGGGGATCGCGATTGTGAGTCTGATCGCCAATGCGTCAAGTCGTGGGGCGGTAGCGCGGCGCCCTCCTCATAATAGCCGAATCTTATAGCCAAACCGGCGCGGCACCGGATAACCCGGTCCCGAGGCGCGGCTTGGAGTAGAGTCGAAACTCGATCAGTGCTTGGGCGGCGGCGGAGACGGCGCCGCGGCTGCCGCGCCCGCGGCGGGCGACGCCGCTGGCGACGGCGATGGCACGACGGGCTTCGGCAACGGTGCGCCGGATTGAGTGAAAACGATCGACGTGACGGTCAGGTCGGGTGACGTCTTCATTTGAACGTCGGTGGGCGCGGTGAGGCGGAACCCGAAGTTGCGCGTCTCACCCGGTACGAAAGGCTGCACCGGACGGCCGAAGTTCGTGAACTCGAGCGGAGTCGCGACCGGGGTGTGAACCTCGGTGAGGACGGCCTTCTTGGTCTTGCCCTTACCCTCGTAGTAGGTGACCGTGAATTCCGCTTCGTCGATCGCCTTGTCGCCGCTATTGGTCATCTTGCCGAAGATTCCCGGCACGCGCGATGCGGACATCTTCATATCCACGTCGCTCAGCACGATTTTCGGAATGTAAGCCTGCGCCTCGGGGAGCTGCTTCTGCGCGTTCTGGATGTCGGCAAGCTCGCGGCCGTACTGGTACTTGAGTCCCGCGTTGCCGGTGGCTTGCTCCTTGTCGAGTTCGTCGAGAATTTTCTGATAGGCGGCGATCGCCTTGTCGTAGTCATGCTTGTGATAGAGATCGACGGCGTCCTTGTGTTCCTTGAGGACATTTTCCTTGGCCGGAAAATCTACGAACAAGCGCCATTCGCCGCCCTGATTCACCATCACTATGTTGTCGTCATAAGTAACCTTAGGAAAATTATTTTCGGCGAGGTTCTTTTGCGCGATCGACTCCGGCGCGGTGTCGCCGGTGATGCTGGCATCGACCGTGCGCTCCCAGAGCGCGAGATCGGGACGGGTCACGCTGATGGTGACGATCGCCTTGTCGTTTTCGGTCTTCGAATCGCCAACTTTGTATTCGTAGGTGCGGAGCACGCCCTTGAACCAGTCCTTGCTCACGTCGGGCGCCATCGGAATCTCGCCCAGAAACTGATCGATCGTGCGATCGACCTGGTCCTGATGCGAGAGCGCCTGGTAGCAGGCGGGATAATTGTAAAGTTTCAGATTAGCCAGGTAGGCGCCGGCCGCGCGCTGGGGCGTCTTGCCCTGACATCCCGCGGCAAAAAATGCGCAGATCACGGCAGCCATGAGCATCGCGCCCCTGGCCTTAATGCTGGTTATAATCATCGTCGAAATTCCCCTCCCGGGCCTCAAACGGTTCGATTCTAATTGCGCGCCCGCCAAAAACAAGTTCGGCGCGATGGCAATTGTGCCTGAAAATGGACAGGCGACAGTTCTGCTTATCAGAAAAAAGGCGCGCTGTGCGACCCAAGCCGCGCAAGCCACTTAGGACGCCGGCGGCATCTGTTTGAGCTCGACGACATTGCCTTCGGGATCGCGCGCGTAGATCGACAGACCCGCGCCGTGCGCGCCGTACCGCATCGCCGGTTCGCCGATCACTTCGACCGAATGCTCGCGCAGGTAGCGCGCGACCTCGTGCAAGTCGCGAGCCTCGACGCCGATGCAAACGTGATCGACATTGAGACCTTCTTCGACGCGCGGATGGGTGGCCGGAACGAGATCGATCATGCTGCGGCCCGCGCGAAGCTGGATCAGTCCAATTTGCTCGATCCGGCGCTCTTCGCGGAGTCCCAGGATACGGGTGTAAAAATCGTAAGCGCGATTCTGATCGCGGCATCGGAGCACAACGTGATCGAGTTCCGCGACTCTAAGCGGGATTTCCATGGCGATTCTCCGAGGCGCCTGGTCAGTGTTCGACCGGCAGCCGCGCGTCATTCCATTCGAGCATGCCGCCTTTCAGGTTCCACACCTGCTCGCATCCGAGCCCCGTCAGGATCGCGGCGGCAGTCGCGCTACGCATCCCGACCCTGCAAACCGTCACAATTTGACGATCCTTCAACATGGCGAGTTCGCCCGCGCGTTCCGAAAACTCACGCAGCGGAACCAGTCGACTGCCCGCGATGTGACCGAGTTCGCCGCGGTACTCTTCGGCCTCGCGCACGTCGATCAGCAGAGGCGGGTCGGCTGCCTTGATGCGATCGTTCAACTCGCGCGCATTCATCTGCCGGACCTGGTTCAGTTGGGAGAGATTTGGGAAGGCAATCGCGGACGGGTCGACGTCGGTTTCGTTCGGTTGCATCGCCTCCTGGATTCCGTCGGGTAGCGGCAGACCAAGATTGTTCATGAGTTCGACGTATTGATCGCGGCTCTTATTAACCAAGCGCGGATTCGAGCGCTTCTCGTCGCCGATGGTCGAGCTGGTGTGACCGCGGTAATCGTGCGCCGGGAAGACCAGGATATGGTCGGGGAGAGTAAAGAGTTTTTGCGTGATTGAGTCGAACGACTGGCCCGGATCGCCACCGGCGATGTCGGATCGCCCGGTGCCGTGGATCATCAGTACGTCGCCGGTAAATACGCGATCGCCGGCCAGCAGGCTAATCGAATCGGGCGAGTGGCCAGGCGTGAATAGCACGCGCATCTCGAGGTCGCCGACCCGGATGACCTGGCCGTCGTCGACATGAATCTTGACGTGTGGCGCGGGCGCCAGCCGATGCATCGCGACCGGCGCTCCGGTCAGCTCTCCGAGCTCGAATGCGCCGCTGCGATGGTCGAGGTGGGTGTGAGTGTCGATTATCAAATCGAGCTTCCATCCGCGATAGGCGAGGACGCCGAGATAGCGCTCGATCTTCTCGCGGAGCGGATCGATCACAACCGCCTTGCCGGTGCTCTCCGACAAACCGAGATAGGTTTTGCACTTGGTATGATTGAGTTCCTGGAAGAGCATATCGACACTCGATGCAAACTATACCGCCGATGCCGCCGCTATGTGAACGAGCGGTGCCAGCGGTATAGGCGTTCCGATCACGCTCATCACATCACGATCAATACTGCGATTCTGGCGTTTTGGCCGTAGCGATATCGGGCGGGCGCCCAGGGAACGAAAAACGCGCAACTTCGGTGGCGCGGACCGCGTCGTCAATCATCCGCGCGATATCGAAGCGCGCCTCCGCCGCCTCCACCTGTTCGATACGCGCGCGTGTTTCGGGATGCGCCGGCACGAACAGGGTGCAGCAATCCTGGTCGGGCAATATCGAAGTCTCAAACGTGCCCAGCCGGCGCGCCTGATCGATAATCTCGCTTTTGTCCATCCCGACCAGCGGGCGCAGTATCGGAAATCCGGCCGCCTTCTCGATCACCACCATGTTCTCGAGCGTTTGCGATGCGACCTGGCCGAGGCTCTCGCCCGTAACCAGCACCGTCGCGCGGGAACGCTCGGCAAGTGCGCTCGCGATTCGCAGCATAAAGCGGCGGTACAGGACTACGCGCAATGGCCGGAGCGTGTTCGCGACGATCTCGCGCTGCAGATTTCCGAACGGCACCAGCATCAAGGTCGAGCGCGCCTGCCATCGGGTAAGATGAGCCGCGAGTTCAGCCGCCTTCTCGCGGCTCGCGGACGAGACCAGCGGATGCGCGTGGAAGTGGACGAAGTCGAGCGCAAGGCCGCGTTTCATCATCCGATGCGCCGCCACCGGTGAATCGATTCCGCCCGAGAGCAGGGCCAATCCGCGCCCCGAGATTCCAACCGGAAGCCCACCCGCACCGGGCATCTTGCCGGCCGAGACGTAGGCGGCGTCGTTCATGATTTCGATCGATATAGTGAGTTCGGCGTGGTCGAGATCGACCTCGAAGCCGAGCGCCTCCTGCACTTCGCCGCCGACCGCGCGATCGATTTCGACCGAGTTCATCGCGAAGCGCTTGTCTTCGCGCCGGGTGCGGACCGCAAAAGTTTTGGCGCGGCTGCCGGTAGCGCGCTTGATGGCCTCACGTGACATCGATGCGACATCGCGGGCGGTCGCATGGCTCAGCGAGAAGTTCTGCAGACCGAAAATGAGCCCCGCACGCTCGGCCGCGATTTCGTCGCTGAGTGCTTCGGGCAGTTGCACCATCAGCCGCGCCCCGACACTGCGCATGTTGCCGAGCCGATAGTCGCCGAAGATGGCGCGCAGATTTTGCTTCAACTGATCCACGAATCGCCACTGGTTGCGCCCTTTGAGCGCGATTTCGTGGTATCTGCCGATCAAATATCGCATCTTATGAAGTCACTCGCGCGTCGCCATCCGATTCAGGTTAGCTATGGCACACACTGCGCTGAAACTTAAGCCGTGCGCTTGCAAGTGGCAGGTCCGGCGCGATTATCTGTAGCGATGCCATTGTCTGTAGCGATGAAATCCCGAGTAGCGTTCGCCCGTCAGGTCGAAAAAATTCGCAACACGCTCGTGGGCATTACTCCCACGCCGCGCGAGGAGCTGGCGAACAAATCGAATGCGGCGGCAGTGCTGATGCCGCTGTTCGAGCGCGACGGCGAACTCCACGTGGTTTATATCCGCCGCTCCGACCACGTCGCGAGCCATCGCGGTCAGGTCGCATTCCCCGGCGGACGCGTCGAGGCGATCGACGCGACGCTGCTCGACGCCGCGCTGCGCGAGGCGCACGAGGAAGTCGGACTCGATCCCGCGACTGTCGATGTGGTCGGCGGCCTGCCAACGATGCACACGACCGCCAGCGGAATCATCGTGGCGCCATTTGTCGGAGTGATTGCGCCGGACGCGCCGCTTGAGCCCGATCCATCGGAAGTGGCGGAAATTTTCGACGTGCCGCTGAGCGCGCTACGCGATCAGCGTTTTCGTGGCGATTACGAATGGAATCCCGACGGGCGGGCGCGAGGGTCGAAATTCCCGGCAATTCTGTACGGCGGGCAGGTAATCTGGGGACTCACGCTGCGGATCACGATTAATTTGCTCGAGATCCTGGACGGCACGGCGGGCTGAACAGCGGAGCGTATCGCTCCGCGACGGCGAGTGTTCGAAGGAGACGACGATGGGACGCAACATCCTTTTCATTACCACCGACCAACAGCGCTACGACGCGCTTGGATGCAACGGTGGAGCGATCGCAAAGACTCCGGTCGCGGACCGGCTCGCTCAGAGCGGAATCAATTATCGGCGCGCGCACAATCAAAATGTCGTGTGCATGCCGGCGCGCTCCACGATGATCACCGGACAGTACGTGCGCACCCACGGCGTGTTCGCCAACGGCGTCGCGCTGCCGCCGGACTCGCCGAGCGTCGCGGCGTATCTCCATGAAAAGGCGGGTTATCGCACCGCGCTACTCGGCAAGGCGCATTTCGAACCCGGGTTCGACTTGCAGGGACGATGGTTTGAGAACCGGATGGCGCGGGAGGATTCGACCGGTCCGTACCGAGGCTTCGAGCGGATGGAACTCGCGATGCACGTGCCGATCGGCGGATGGCATTACTCGCTGTGGTTGCAGAAGAACCATCCTGAAGAGATAACAGGCTTCGCTCCGATACTCAGCGCGCTGCCGGGCGGCGATACGGGCGCTCCCGAGGTCAAGTACAATCCGATCCCGCGTGAGCACTACCATACCGACTGGGTGGCCGCGCGCACGATCGCGTTTCTGAATTCACTCGATCCCAACGACAACTGGTTCGTGTGGATGAGCTTTCCCGATCCGCATCATCCGTGGGATCCGCCCGAGGCTGAGGCGCGCCGAATCAACTGGCGCGACCTCGATCTGCCGGCTGGCCATCCCGGTTCTCGCGAGAAGATTGAAAAGATACTCGCGCAGAAGCCACGCCATTGGCTGGACTGGTACCAGGGCCGATTCTGGAATTTCGAAGGCGGTCCGGGAACCTTCATCCCGTGCACGCTTACCGAGAATCAAATTCGCGAGGTCAACGCTATGACGCACGTCGAAAACGAACTAATCGACCAGGCCTGCGGTCGCGTGCTCGCCCGAGTCGCAGCGCGTGGATGGGAATCGCGCACCGATGTGATCTTCACGACCGATCATGGGGAGCTGCAAGGCGACTTCGGACTGCTCTACAAGGGGCCATATCACGTCGATGCGTTGATGCGACTCCCGATGATCTGGAGGCCGGCGCCGGCTGCCAAGGTCGTACCAGCCGAAATCGCGGAGCCGGTCGGGCAGCTCGATCTCGCGCCGACGTTCTGCCAAATCGCGGGCGTGCCGGTTCCCGACTGGATGCAGGGCAAGCCGCTGCCGACGGCGGCGGGCTCGGGCCGAGAACGGGTGATAACAGAATGGGACAGCCAGTTCGCGGCGATCGGGATGCATCTGCGCAGTATCTATCGCGACGGATACACGCTCACGGTTTATGAGAAATCGACGCGCGACGTCGGCTTCGACTTCGCGAATCTGCCCGCGATATTGGCGCCGCGTCAGACGATTCCCGATCTCCGCTACGACGGATCGGAGGGCGAGCTTTACGATCTGCGCGAAGACCCGATGCAATGGCGCAATCTGTGGAACGATCCGGGCTACGCGAAGCTCAAGTCAGATCTGCGCGCCGACCTGTACGATAATCTCCCGCCCGAGCGAACGCCGAAACTCCCCGTGGACGCGCCGGCGTGACGGTGAACCAAGCTGACGGCGGACTAGCGCCGCGCGAGCAGCTCGAAGTAGGAAACGTCGATCAGGTCGGCGGGAACAATTCCGAGCGATCCCAGGGTTTCATCGACAGCTCCCCGGCTACGCTCGGGGTCGTCACCGTCCGCGATCACGGCCTCGATTTCGCCGAACTCTCCGAGCGATGCGACACGATCGAGATGAAGGCGCAGGTTGTCGCGCATCAGCAGGGTTCGCACCTTCTCGACTGTGGCGAGCGTGCCGAGCGCTCGGTCAAGAATATGACGGGTCGTCGCAGGATCGGCGATCGGCGCGATCTCGTACTCGCTCAGCATCAACGGTCCGCTGTCGCTGCGCCGATAGAAGATCAGTACGGCTCCGCCGTTTTCCTCGCGCAGCTTTAGTTTGCCATTGGCGACGCGAAAGAACGTATCGCGCTGATTGAGTATCGCACGCCGCTCGTAGCCGAGCGCGGTTGCGCGCGACTCGGCCCGGGCGAGATCGCCGAGTCGAAATTTGGCTTCGAGGTTTTTCATTTCGATCGCAAACTTGACAGTCCCGGAAGGCCGCGGATAGGCTTCCACGACTTCCGATCGCGCGAGAAATGGAAATTCACCTGGCATCAGGCAATTGAGTCATTCACGGCAAATCAATCCTGACGACGCAAAACTGCTCGCGGCCGGCTTCGACTCCGCACTCGGGCCGGCCGAGGCATTTGCGAAACTTCGCGAACTGAGCGGGCGGCCGGACATCTCACAAACGGCAATCGCGCGGGCTCTCGGCGCGGTGAACGACGCCCAGGCTGCGCAGATGCTTGCCGAAATGGAACTCGGCGCGACCGGACCGCTACGCCGTGAAATACGCCGCGCGCTGTTCCGCCTGAAGCAGCATGGGATCGAACCGCCCGCCGCATCGATAGCGCCCGCGAGACCCGCGCCGACTCAAAGCTC
>JBGPNU010000023.1:0-16969 GCA_041487675.1 Binatus sp. (SeqCode) | reverse complement strand
GCGCAGCGTGGTGACTACTCGACAGTTCGGAATGTGCGCCTTGATACGATCGGGGGCCAGCGGATTGAACAGGTAGGGACAGATCTCGACGATCTTTCGCTCGCCGGTTGCGTAGCGAAAGTGCCGCGCGTACCAGTCGATGCCCTTGTCGTAGTAGGTGGTGAAAAACTGGGTCTCCTTGACCCCATAAGGCAGGTCCACGCGCCCTTCGAGCACGCGATGCAGCCAGGTGGTGCCGGTGCGCCCTGGACCGGCGCCGATGATCGCAGGGAGCCGGCGCTTGATGGTTGCGCTCATCCGTTGGCTAATCTTGGCAGTCGGCGATTTGCCGGGGAACTTTCGACGGCGCGCGGCTTCTTCCATGCGGAAAGATCGATTCTGAGCAGGGCTTCCAGGGCTTCGACCTCGGGCAGATAGCGTTCACGCAAGCGCGCGTCCAGTTCCGGGGTTAGCGGCGGAAACAGCTCGCCGCGGCCCTGGCAGAATTCCCACACGCCCGCACGCTCCATCGCGTTGACCACGCCAAATGCCTGGTGGCCCACGAGCCAGAATCTGAGCCTGGACGCCTTGCGCGCGAGTCTGCCGTTCTTGGGCGCACGGCTGAAGGCATGTACGTCGTCGCCTATTTGGGGCCGCTCGGAGAGCGCGATTCGCTCCACGCCCGCGAAGTCGGTCACCCGATTCAAATATTTCTGCGGGTCCGCGCGCAATTCATCGTACATCGTGACCAGAACATTTTCGCGGCCAAAGGTCTCGAACCATCCCTTGAGATGGAACGCGTAGCGGTTGCCGCGCGCCATCGATGGGAACGCGTTAAAGTTTTCCTCGAGAGTTCCGTGACGCACGGCTCCGATATGCCGCCACAGCTTGTACATCGAATACAAACGATCGACTGGATCGCGCATCGTCGTGATGATCCTGCAGTCCGGGATGTGGGTCTTGATGCGCTCGCGAGCCTCGGGCTCGAAGAAGTAGGGAGGGCAAATCTCGGCGACTCGGCGCTCGCCGGTCGCGTAGCGAAAATGGTGCGCGTACCAGTCGATGCCCTTGCCGTAGAAGGTGCTGAAAAACCGCGTCTCCTTAATGCCGCAGGGCAGATCGACGTGGCCTTCGAGCACGCGATGCAGCCAGGTGGTGCCTGTGCGTCCGGGCCCGGCCACGATAAACTCGGGGAGTCTCAAGGCGCGTGCTCTTGCCATGGGGACAAAGGTGCGAGTCCGACGAAACTTACGTCAGCGCGAAGCTAACATCCGAAAGACCGCATATCAAGGAAGCCTCTAAAATGGCCTACCAGCAGATTATCCTGGACAAATCCGCGACTGTTGTAACGATCACATTCAACCGTCCCGACAAGCTGAACGCGTTCACCTTCAAGATGCTCGAAGAGGTGAACCAGGTCCTGAACCGCGAGGCTGGCGACGCGCGCGCGATCGTGTTTCGCGGAAGTGGGCGCGCGTTTTCGGCGGGCGACGATCTGGCGGGAATGGGCGGCACACGTCATCCGCTGGAGGAGATGCGCGCGGGCCATCACGCGATGATCAAGCAGATGCGCGCGATGCGCGTCCCGATCGTCGCGGCGATTCATGGCTACGCGTACGGCGCTGCGTTCGACCTGATCCTCGCCTGCGACTTCCGGATCGCGGCCGAAAGCGCGTTCATCGGCGACATCCGGGTAAGCCGCGCGATCAACTCGATGTCGGGAGCGGCGTACTGGCTGCCGCGTTACGTCGGGGTCGGACGCGCGAGCGAAATTTTGCTGCTCGGCGAAAAGATCAGCGCCCGCGATGCGCTCGGGTGGGGCTTGCTCACGCGAGTGTTTCCCGACTCGGACTTCGAGTCCGGGCTTAGCGAATTCACCGGCCGGCTTGCGACGATGCCGACCGGCGCGATCGGCGCCAACAAGATGCTGCTGAATCACGGGCTTGAGAATTTGCTCGGCGATTCGCTCGACGTGGAGGCGCGCGAACTGCTCGAAACGATTCGGAGCCGCGACAACCAGGAAGGGGTCCGCGCCTTTCTGGAGAAACGTCCGCCCCGCTTCACGGGCCGATGATCGAGCGGGTCACGCATCGAGCAGGGCGGCGCTTTTATAGTACAATCGTCAAAATTCCATTCAAAGGCGGGGGCTACCGATGGCTGCCAGAGATCTGCCGGTTACGCGACCAGGATTTTCAGTACTAAGGCGTGCGGCTTTGTGGCTGCGCCGCGCCCCCGAAGCGATGGGCCTGATTAGCGGCGCGGCGCAGCCGGGATTCTTCGACCAATATCCGCGCTTCTATTCCACCAGCAGGGTCGGTACCTCGCGAGGGGAGCGTTTGAACGAGCGATACCGCGCCCTGATCAGCCCCAATGAAGAGCTGATTCGCGAGAAGACAATTCTCGACCTAGCCTCGCACGACGGACGCTGGAGTTTCGCCGCGCTGAAAGCCGGTGCTCGGCATGTCACCGGAATCGAAGGCCGCTCCTACCTCGTGGAATCCGCGATAGCCACGACGCGGGAATACGGAATCGGCGCAGAGCGGTATCGGTTCATAGTCGGAGACCTCTTTGATCAAATCGAACTGGTACAAACTGACAGCATAGATACTGTTTTCTGCTTTGGTTTTTTCTATCACACACCTCACCATATGCTGCTGTTGTCGAAGATCGCTCGGCTGAATCCGAAACACCTCATCCTCGATACCGAGATCGACCCGTCGGCTACTGATTTGATAGTCCGCCTCAAGAAGGAGAAAATCGCTCGCGAGGGGACTTCTATCGTGGGCCAACCGGGCGATCCTATGCACGCACTGGTCGGTAAGCCGAGTCGAAGCGCGCTCGAAACGATGCTGACAAGTTTTGGATGGAGCTTTTCCTATTATGACTGGCATCGCGCGGGCATCAAAAACTGGCATGGCCTGCGCGACTATCGAGACGGTTGGCGCGTTTCACTGGTGGCAACCCGCTCCTCAAGCTAGAGCGAGCCCCTTCGACGGAGTGGTTTTTCCTTACTTGGGTGCAGGGGCTGGCCCCTGCCAACTTGATAATAATTGACCGCGCCCAATCAGACTGATACTTCGAATGGATCGGGCGAACGCGGAGGTCGAGGCGCCGGCGCCGGCCGGGCGAGTGCGGTTGGCAAAGATAGTTGCCCGCCGCGATAACTCTTGAACGGATATATTGATGAGTACGCAAGCCGAACACTCCAAGTTCTACGAACCGATTGTACCGTCGGACCAGATTCAATACCGCGAGTACAAACTGTTGCTGAAGCCCGACCGGTTCCCGGATGAGAAAGGGTTTCACACATTCTGGAAAATAGCGCATCACGCGGCCAAGTCGCTGGGTATCAAACTCGGCAAAATAGACGAATCCGTGAAGCCGCATCAGCGCGAAGTGGTCTTTTACGACACGCCGCACTTCAAGCTTTACAATCACGGATTTATCCTGAGGAAGCGCACGTTTTACCATCATGGGCTTCCCGATCCGAGACACGAACTGGTGCTCAAGTTCCGCCATGCCGACAAGAAGATCGCGCTGGCGGTCGATCCACGCCCGCTGCTGCCCTGCGCGTATACACTGAAGTTCAAGGAGGAGATCCTGCTCCCCAAGGACGGCGCGCTCGGAATGCGGCTGGTCTATTCGCACAATTGCGAACTCGACACCCCCAACATCATATTGACCCAGCGCTTCGAGACGACCGCGGAGGCATTTCCAGCGCTGAAGAGGATCGACGCGAATCCCAAGGCTGCGCTCGGCGTGGTCAACGGGGTATCGATACAGGAATACCAGGTCGATCTCGGGATGCTCGAGTTCGGGCACAAGCTCGAGGCCAAGGCGACACTTGCCGTATGGCGGGTGCGCACGACCAACGCGCCGATCGTCGCGGAGTTTGGCTATCAGCTCAAATTCGACAGCCCCGAGGCGGTGCGCCGCAAGCAGCGTGAGCATTCCGAGTTCTTCTACACGGCGCTGCAGTCGCGGGCGTCGGACTGGGTGCAGCGCGGAACGACCAAGACCGCGCTTATCTACGGATTCGGAAACACGAACCTCAAGCACCAGGAATAGTCGCTAGAAAGAGCTCCGGCGCTTTTTTCGGCTGACCGGAATTTCAGTTAGCCGCTCGCCGCGGACAAAAGTGCCGAGGATCTTTCGCTCCCATCCGTCGGCCTCGGCTCCAAGACAAATGGGGCGGGTCAAGGGTTGAACTTTAGCCCGAGGGGCTATGCTCTTACGTTTTCGTGCGCGCTAGCGGCTTCGATCGCCGAGGTGAAACTTGTGTAGAAATCGATGAATGATCGGACTGAGCATCAGCCCGGCGACGCTGATCAACGCAAGTCCACTGTAGAGAGCGTAAAAGGAAGCGAACAGTTTGCCGGCACTCGTTTTGATCGGATCAACCGGACCCATGCCGCCGAGAATCATCGAAGCGTCGAGGATGGAATCGATCCACGGCAAGCCTTCGAAGTAATGGTAGCCGCATACGCCGGCGGCGAGAGAGCCCAGAATGACGGCGCCTGCAGCAGCGCTCCATCGCGCCAGCCGCCACAGGAACAGGCGGCGCGGCAGCAGTGCCTGGTGGCGATGTTCAAAGTCGATCATGCCGATATCGGTATCGGCGGTTGTATCAATATGCGGCTCCTCTCACCACATCGGAGGAGTTGACTTCCCAATGCGCAGATGGGGTCACTCCATGTCTAGCAGCTTGTGACGGGCAAATCCTTTTCGGGTTTTCGTCCGATCCCGGTCAGCTCCCGCGAATGCGGATAGCCGGGCGGCTGGTAGCTATAGAGCAGCGCGCGCCGGTCATTTCCCGACCGATTCGGCAGCGATCGATGCACCAGGAACGGCCCGAAGAATGCGACCGCGCCAGCGTCCACTTCCAGCGCGACCAGCCGAGACAAATCGTAGCGTTCGGGATCTATCTCCAGGCTGCCGAAGCCGTCGACAGCGCGGCGCTGTTGCAAGCCCTCGCGATGGCTCCCCGGCACTACCTCCAGGCATCCCTTTTCAATTGTCGCGTCATCGAGAAAGAGCATCGCGGTCGCAATCTGGCCGGCGATCGGGGTCAGGTCCTTCCAATATGGGAAGTCCTGGTGGAGCACGATGGGACCGCCTTTTCGCGCGCGCTTCAAGTTCAGCTTTTCGGTAAACAGGATTGCTTCGTCGTTGCCGACGAGGTCCCTGCACGGGTCGAGGATACGCGGGTCGTGGGCCCATCGATTCAGCTCCTCGCTCAGATGCGCGAATGGCTCGACGCCCTGGACCATGTCGAGGTCGCCGGGCTCCCACTTGACGACGGTGGCGAGGTCGCGCTGGAGCTCGAAGTTGTAGCTCCCGACGCTGTGCTTGCGATGGCGCCTTTCGGCGAGCAAGCGCTGGACGAGCGTTTCGCACGCGGCGCAGATCGCCGCGAGCTCGCGGGCGTCAAACACGTTGCGGCGGAGAACGAAACCGCGCTCCTCCAGTTCCCGGCGCTCCGTTGGGTCAAGGCGATACGATTGGCTCATTGAGCAGACCTCTCCGAGCGATTAGAGTCGCATGCAGGCAGGATTAGCAGATCTATGGACAATCGCGAAGCCACGGCCGAGCAGATCGCGTTTTTTCTGGAGCATGGATGGCTCGTCGTCGAGGACGCCGTCGAACCGGCGGAAATCGCCGAGGCGGCCGCGCGGATGGAAGTCATCCTGCGCAAGAAGCACAAGCTCGCCTACGACTGGGCGTGGGAAAAGGGCCGGAGCAAGGAGGAGCGCCAGTTCAAGATCGTGCAGGGCAGCCCCTCGATGGTGTGGCCTGAGATAGCGCGCGCGCGGTTCAGGACCTGGATGATCGCGTTTGCCCGCGGCTTGATGAGCGCACCGACGGAGTTCTGGTACGACCAGTTCCTGGCCAAGCCGCCGCGCGACGGCGCGCCGACCTATTGGCATCAGGACGAGGGCTACTGGGGACGCAACCTGCTCGATCGCGGAATCACGTGCTGGATGCCGCTGCACGATGTTGACGAGCGCAACGGATGCATGCACTTCATCGACCGGGGTCATCGCGACGGCGTCCTGGTGCATCGCCAGCCCGCGCACATCCAGAGCGATCTCCTTTACTGCGAACCGGATCTCGCGCGGATGGTGGCGTGCCCGCTTCGCGCCGGCAGCGTGACGTTTCATCACGGCAAGACGCCGCACATGACCCCGGCCAACTTAAGCGGCGAATGGCGGCGGGCAGTGACCACGCATATGCGCACCGCCGGGACGCTGGGGGAAGGCGATCACTACCCGTGGAAGGTGTACGTCAACCAGGTGACCGGCGAGCGAACCATTCCGCCGTCGCGCTAGGAGCAGCATGGCGACAGGAGCAAATATGACAGGCACGATCGATGAACTGATGACGCGGCGGCCGAAAGTCGAATTTGCGGTCGAACTACTGCCGCAACGCGTGGAGGAATTCTGGAAACGCGGATTCACCAGGATCGAGCGAATCACTACAGACGAGGAGTTGGAGTGGCTTGCCGAAGTTTACGACCGGCTATTCGCCGAGCGTGTGCAGCCGCTGCCGGGCGCCTATGTCGAGCTGAATCGATCACGCGAGGCCGGCCAGGACGTGCAATCCCAGATCATCATGCCCGAGGTGCGCTTCGCAGAGTTGCGTGAAACCGCGTTATGGCGCAATGGGCGGGCGCTCGCGGCCCGGTTGTTGGGCGTCGATGCAAACGAGCTTCGCGGATGGGGCCATATGATTCGAAAACCGGCGCGCGACGGCGGTGCGTTGCCGTGGCATCAAGACGAGGCCTATTGGGATCCCGCCTTCGACTACCGAGCGCTGGCGTGCTGGATGCCGCTCGATCCCGCCACGGTCGAGAGCGGATGTATGAGCCTCATCCCCGGATCGCATCGCGGTGACCTGCGGATGCATCATCGCTTCGGCGCGGAGTACTCCGATCACGTTGTCTATGCCGAGGGCGTGAATCCCTCCGAGGCGGTTGCCGCGCCGATCAGTGCTGGCGGTGCGGTGTTTCATCACTGCCGGACGGTGCACTGCTCGGGCCCCAATCGGAGCCAGCGCGTGCGACGGGCTTACTCAAACGAGTGGCAAATCGAGCCTGTCAAGCGCGAGCATCCCGCGCCGCGGCCGTGGTTCGATGAGATACGGAGAGCTCAGCAAGAGCGCTCGAGCGGTTGAACACAGCGCTGCCTACTCTATTCCCTGATCGGAGCGCGAAATTCACTGTATTTTCTCGTACCCATTGCCCGCCGGAGCGATAATTCAAGGCTCCGGCGCAGGATTAGGATGCACAACCGGCTGAAACATCTTCCCACGCTGGTTAGAAGCTCAGTTGGGCGTCGGGAACTAACGTACGGGTTTTACTACAGCTCATTGCCGTTTATCGGGCGGATTGCGGAGTTGTACAGGCGGACCATTGTCAGAAGAACTCGCGTGATCGCGGTAGTGGGCTCGTTCGGCAAGACCACGACAACCAGAGCCATACGCACCGCGCTCGGATTGCCGCTTGACCCGCATTTGGGCGTGACCCAACCAAGCTTCAAAGCCAGGGAAGTTCTTCGGATAAAGCCGCGCGACCGCCACGCAGTTATCGAAACTGCGATCGAAGGGCCAGGCCAAATGGCGTTTGCGGCTAGATTCATACGCCCCAATATTGCAGTCGTAACCTCGATAGGGAGCGAGCATCGTCGCGCCTTTGGCAGCGCGGAGGCGGCTCGAAATGAAAAGGCGGAGATAGTTCGGTTCCTTCCGGTCTCTGGCCTGGCCGTATTAAACGGCGACGACCCCAACGTTCTATCGATGAAAACCCTCACCCGGGCTCGTGTCCTAACCTTCGGACTAGGCACAACCAATGACATCTACGCCACCGACGTGTCAGTGGACTGGCCAAGAGGGACGCGTTTTGTGCTGCATGCGGAAGGCAACGTGCGTAGTCTGCGCATCCGGCTGATCGGCAGGCATATGGTGTATGCGGCTCTTGCCGCGGTGGCAGTCGCACTGGCCGAAGGAATGGGCCTGGAGCAGATCAGTGCCGCGCTGGAAGAACTTGAGCCCACGCCCGGGCGGATGGAACCGGTACGGCTCGCCAGCGGCGCAATTGTTCTGCGCGATGATTTCAAGTCACCGCTCGAAACTGTGGAAGCGGCGCTCGATACACTCGCCGAAATACCCGCATCGCGGCGGATCGTCGTGCTGGGGCAGGTCTCGGAACCTCCCGGCCAGCAGGGGGAAATCCATCGGCATCTCGGCGAACGAGTCGCGCAGATAGCCTCCTACGCGATCTTTGTAGGAGCAAATTGCCAACCCTATGTAAGCGGCGCCGTGCGGGGTGGGCTTCCACGCAACGCCATCCTTGACGCGGGAAAGAAAGTTTCCAACGTGGTGCAGGCGCTGCTTCCTATGCTCCGTGAAGGCGACGTCGTGCTAATCAAGGGACGCGTGTCAGAGAAGCTGGATCGCATAACACTCTCCTTGATTGGCCGACGCGTTGCGTGCGCGATCGAGTTCTGCGATGCGGAGCTTCGTTGCTCAGATTGTCCGATGCTGGAGCGGGGCTGGGACAAGATGCAAGCTTGACCGGGTGACCTGATGCGGACCGTTCCGAATCACGACGCTTCCACCACTTTGCCGGGCGTCGGATTGAAGACGGTACTGATCATCTGCGCCGCATCTCCTGCCTGGAGCCAAAAGAAGATCGCCGCTGGAGGAAGCGCCACCAGCGCCAGCACGAAAGGCGCCTTGACCGCGAAATACATCCCAACCACCTTGCCCACCGCGGTGGCCAGCATGCATGCGAGGGCGAGACGGCTTCCAGGGACGATGGCCGATAACAGATCGCGGAAGCGAAGGCCGGTCAGCGAACAAGCCAGATACTGTCCGGCAATGCCGATCATCGCCTCGACCGCGCTAACGCCGACGCTTACTACTGAAAGGCCATGCCGCGCCGTCAACAGGATGATTGCGGTCAGCAAAGCGAGCCGCCCGCCCATCAGGTAAAGATCGAACGACGGATATTTTTTGGCGTAGAAGAGGATTCCGATGCCGAATCGAAGTCCCAGCATAGTGAGGCCCACCACGAGGATGCGCGTCTGCGTCGCCGCAGGAAGCCATTTCACGCCATAGACGCTGGAGACCAGTTCGGGCGCCGCGATCGCAACGCATCCCGCGACCGGTAACACAAATCGCGCGCTGTAACCGACGAAGTTTCTGTACGCTCTCGCCAGTTCCTTGTTGTCATCCTGGATCCTGGCGAATGCGGGCAACGCGACCCGTCCGGCGATTCGATAAAGGCGCGCGGGAACAAATCGCAGCAAATCCCATGCAATCGAGTAGAAGCCCAGCGCGCCGCTGCCGAGCAGTCTTCCCACCAACAGGTAATCGATATTGCCGGCGGCCAGGGCGATCATTCGCCCGCTGAGTACGGTTGCCGCAAACTGCCCGAGGTCTCGAGCGGCCGCGGCACGCGGTAATTCCCGGGGAGCATACGGCTCGGCGGCGAGAATGAAGATCGCGTGGGCGGAAAGACGCGTGGCCAATCCACCCGCCAGGCTCCATCGAGGATAACCGAACCACACCAGTAAAATCGCGACGACAGCGAAAGCGATTTCTCCAACTACGTCGGAGAGCGCGATCGGGCCGAACCGCATCTGCCGCCTAAGCCGCACATTGGCGATGATCGATGCGCCTTCCAGCATGCTCGGGACGCAAATCAGCCGCAGGCCGAAGCCCAGGCCCGGCATCTCCATCACTCTCTCGAAAAAGGGCGCGAGGATGTACAGCCCCGCGACGCATATGCCAGTAAGCCCGATCATCAGCCACCATCCGGTAGCCTCATGTGAGCTCTGCAGGTCTTTACGTTGAATCAACGCGTCAGGAATTCCGGATTCACTGAACACCATAAAGAACATCGCGACGATCGTCAGGATGCGAAACACGCCGAAGTCATCGGGCCTAAGCATCCTCGCAAGTATGACGATGCCGACGACGCGGACCCCCTGACTGCCGACTTCCGCTATAAGATTGTCGCGCACGCCGCGCGCAAATGCGGCCCATGGCAGCTTCGACGGCTGTGCAGGTTGTATCGAGCTCACGTCGATCTCGCCCGCGAATATCGAAGATCCTCCAACTCGGGCACTGGTTTCCCCTCCAGTTGATCCGCCAGCGCGCGACCTACCGCGGGGGCGATAGCAAAACCATGTCCGCTGAAACCCAGCGCCACAGTAAGTCCGGGCCGCGAGGGAACCGGACCAACGAGTGGAATCCCATCGGCGCTGGTCGCTTCCAGTCCGCACCATGAACGCTCGATTCGTTGCAACGCGACCGCGGGAAAGACTGCACAGGCTTCGCGCCAGTTTCCCTCGACGCTTTCGCGGCGGATCAGATACTCGGAGCCGCCTGCCCGGATGTCTCCAGGCCAGCCACCGCCGAGAAGGAAGGCTCCATCGTGGATTTGTTTCAGCGACAACGCCCGGTCCATCGCACTAAGCACCGGGCCAAGAGAATTGAGAGGCGCCGGCGTCGAACGCAGAATTTGAAGCGCCTCCACCTTGATCGGGAGACGCAATCCTATTGTCAGCGCGAGCGCATCGCTCCACGCGCCGGCCGCGAGTATGACATGCTCCGCCTCAACCCGGCCACTTGCCGTCATCGCACCGACCACGCGCGGACCATTCGCCACCAAGGCATGACAAGCCGTGCCCACCAGATAGGCCGCGCCATATCGCTGAGCGGCAGATGCAAACGCACGTGTCGTCGCGACCGGATCCGCCTGGCCATCAATGGGGCTATAGCTGCCGGCCACGATATACGGGGCTACCCCTGCTGCGAGCTGACGGATCTCGGCTCGGTCGATCAGGCGAACATCGGCAAAGCCCTTTTTATGTTGCACCCGGACAAAAGCAGCGAGACGCTCGACTTGCGCATCGGTTTCAGCGAGCAGAAGGTTGCCGCCCTGTCTGTAGTGCAAGTCGGCGCCGAGTTCCTCGCCGAGGGTCGGCCATCTGATTGAGGCTTCGATCGATAACTGTACCTCGGCCTTGTGCCGGCCCTGGCGCCGAATTCCACCGGCGCTCGCCCACGAAGCCGACGGTTCGGTAGCGATGCCCGCGCGGTCAACTACCAGCACGTGCCGGCCGCGGCGCGCGAGAAAATAAGCAATCGAACTTCCGATGACGCCGCCACCAATTACAAGGATCTCCGTCCGCACGGTGGCCTCGCTTTTGTCAGCCGGGATTGGGGAATATACATCTTGCCATCTTGGGAAATGCGTCCGGAGGATATCGCGATGCGGTTACAAGAACGATGGGTCGAAAGCGGTTCGGTCCGGCTGCATTGTCTCGAACAAACTTCGAGCTCGCCGCTCACTCCGCTCCTCATTGTTCCCGGCACCTTCGGAATGGCGGAAGACTATTTGCAGGAGATGGAGGCGCTCGCGCCGCGGCGATGCATCACCGTGAGCCTCCGGGGTCGAGGCCGGAGCGACGTGCCGGCCAGTGGATATCGATTCGAGGATCATGTCGCGGATATCGCGGCGACCGTCGCACAGATCGGTCTCTCGCGATTCGCCTTGATGGGATATTCGATGGGCGCCGCGTATGCGCTCGGCTACGCGCTGGAGGCATCGCGGCAAATCGCGGGCATCATCGTCGGCGATTATCCGGCGCGATATCCCGCGCTCGCACCCAAATGGGTGGACACTGCGCTCGAGAGCATGGGTGAGCGAGCACGTCCCGAGGTCGCGCGCGCCCTGCAACGCGATTCGGCCAAAGTGCTTTTGTGGGATCGTCTCGACTCGATTGAGTGTCCGGTATTGATTCTCAGGGGAGGACAACCCGGCTCACGCGTAACTGACGAGATGGCCGCGATGTACCTCGAGCGGCTCCGGAGCGCGGATTTGGTAACGCTCGATCGCAACGGCCACGATCTTTGGAAGCCGGATTTTGAGGACTATATCGGCGCGATCGGCAATTTCATCGAACTTCTTGACGACAAATCGGACCGGGGTCCCCTGAACTGATCAGCATTCGGAGGAGATTTCGCACAGCGCCGCCATGAACTTCCCCGAGGGCGCACGCGGGATCTGCTCGAGCCGCTCGAACTCGATTGTCACGGGCGAGCGCAGGATCTCTTCGAAGTGCCGGAGTACGTCCGCCTCGTCCTCGGGAGCGAAGGGACGACTGGCCGCGTAGCGGACAGAGAAGCAACCGACGTCTCGCTGCACGACCTGATATTGCTTCACCCACTCGCGATCCTTCATTGGCTGGAACAGATCCCAGGGAACGAACCTCTTTCCCTCATGATCTACAAAGAGGTTGATAACGCGACCGACGATCCTTTCGAGGCGAGGGAGGGTTCGTCCGCAGGGGCAAAAACCCTCTGCGGTGATTGCGTAGTCGCCAATCTCGTAACGGATGAGCGGCATCAGGTGATTCTCGAGCGTCGTCACGAGCACCCTACCTAACGCGCCGCGCGCTGCGGGGTGTCCTTCTTCGTCGACAATCTCGAGAAGCACGTGCTCGGCGTTCACGTGGTAGCTCCCGTGCGGACACTCCCAGGCAAGGAATGCCTCGGTCGAGCCATAGTTGTCCGAAACCTCGACGCCGAACACCCGACGGAGTCGCTTTCGCATCGAGTCTTCCAGAACCTCCGAAGCGGAGAAGATTTTGCGAAGCGAGCTCAGGCGTCGGCCTCTGGCTTCGAAAATCCTTGCAAGCCCCTCGAGGTTCACCGGATAGGCGTACAGGTACAAAGGATCGAGCTCCTGCAACCAGTCCGCCTGTCGCTCAAGGTCGGATGTGTGCGAAAAGAATCTGGCGCCCAAAAAGCGCGAGCCGCGACTGAATTCCGCGTCGGGCGATGTCATCGCTATATTCATGATCCAGGCGCTGCGCCGAAGCGGACTCCATCCGTTCTGAAGGAGATAGCGGGCGCGGGCCGCGAAGCGTCCGGCTTGGTGACGAGTGTCGAAGTAACACGTGACCGGCATCGCGGTCGATCCCGAGGTTCGTGAGGAGAGAAGCTGCGTCGCAGGCGAATATAACGATCGCACCGACTCGGCCAATTGAGAGACTTCGGAGCGTGGGAGAACCGGAAGGCTCCCATGCGCAAGACTGCGCGCCCGAGTACTGCCGAATCGCTCTCGATAAAAAGGGATACGAACCGCCGCCTCCAGGCTGTCCCGCAGCCGCATTTCAATGTATTTCCGCAGTTTCTCGGGGTGCCAGTATTGAGAGCGGAGTAAGCGGACGTATCGCGGGGATGCGGCAAGAAGACCTCTGTATAGTGCCATAGCCAGGCTCGCACACTATCGTAATGGCGCGCCTTGACATAACGACTGGCGGTGGATTACGTTCAGGCGTCATTTTGAGAGGTGAGATATGCCAGGTTTGATCAGTCTGAACGGGATCGCTGCCAGTCATTCGGTCGAGATCGAAGGAATCTTGGCCGGTATTCACGGCGTGAATGGCAGCGCTCTGTGGACCTCCACGATGCGTCCAACCACGCGCAAAGACGATCCTCCCGAGGACGAGCAAGAATAACTGGCCGTATGAGCGCCGAAGGCCTGCGGGCGTCGGCGCTCGTGTTTCTGTTCGGGCGGGGGCGTGTCGGCGTTTCAACTGAAAAATCGATGTGAACCCGTCACAACTTCTTTGGACCGATACCAGCTGTTATCGCTATCGCCTCGAGAAGAGCGCTGCGGCGCTGGTGGCGGTCCAGCGATCGCTCGCCACTGAAAATCTTCAATTTGCGGAAGCCCTCGAATTCCGAGGATCGTACGAATTCCTTTCGCGCAGCCACCCCAATGTCTTCACCAGGGTGTGGAACGATCCGGTTGCCTACTACTGGGTGAGGCGCGCCGTTCATTTTCTTGCCGGATGCCGTGGAGCGCCGCTGGGCACGATTGAACAAGCCTATTGCAAAGACGTTGGCGCCAATGGTTCCGTCGAGGCGCTTCGAATCCATCTGAATGAGTTCAAGCGCTTCGCTCTCGCGTCGGCACTGATCTCCGGTGAGAATTTTACCTTCGCCACGCCATTCGAAACTTCACTGCCGCTGTCGCTCCCGGGAACGGGAGTTGTGATTGCCGGGGATGGACGCGCGGCAATCCGCGGCGTCACCGACGGCAGGATCGAGACCAGTGCGCAAGGCTGGCTCGCGCCTCCGGGTTCTGCCGATTCTTCTAGTGCAGGTCCATTCCTCGAGATTTGTCCGACCGTCGAAGTTGACGGCTTCGCGCTGAGTCTCAACCCGCGCCTCTTCAATCTCGCGGGCCTCGGATTCGGGGGTGGCTGGACAATGCTCCCGCTGGAATTCCAAAAGCAGCATTCGAAGCTGGCCGCCGAGGCGCTGGCCGCGGTCGCTCGTTTCCAACCCTCGACCTTCGCTCTCTTCGCGCAGACTGTCAGGGCGGTGGCGCTGAAGCCGCCGCGCGAGGGTGGCTTCGGAAGCATCAGCAGTTCCGAACTACCCGGGGCGTTTGTGTGCAGCGTTCCCTGTGACGTCTACGAACTTGCCGCGACTTTTATCCACGAGTTTCACCACAACCGGCTCTTCTATCTCGAAGAGCAAGGCTCGTTCTTCGAACCGCTGGAAGAGGACGCGATAGAGGGCGAGATTCACTACTCGCCCTGGCGCGACACGCCGCGGCCTCTGCATGGCCTGCTGCACGCGCTCTATGTCTACATACCGGTGCTCCGCTTCTGGGGCGCGCTGGTTCGGCAACAAGTACTGGCCGGCATGCAGCTCGCGTATGCACACGACCAGCTCGCCCGGATTCCCTTTCAGCTGCGAATCGGGGTCAATCAACTGAGGCGACACGCGAAGTTCACGTCCTACGGATCGACGCTGTTCGAACAGTTGGCAATCGAGACCAGCGATGCCGAAAGCGAGGCTCGATCGCTGGGGGTTTCGCTCCATGCGCCCGCCATCAGTCTTCGCGCCAACGGAGTTCTTCGCCCGGTTCTTGCGCCGGACGGCGCGCGGCCGCTCTCGATCGGCGAGACGCTCCGCAATCACCTTGAGAGCCGGGACCTGCGCGGCGAATGCACGCGGGAGAAGCGGCTTCTCGATCGCACACTCTCGGACACGTCGGCGCGATGAACGATCGGCTCGACGGCCCCGACACTTCGGCGGCTGCGTGGGATCGCGTGTGGTCCAGTCATTCGTATCGGCTCGACCGAATTCGTTCCGAGCGCGCACGCATCAAGATCGCGGCAGCGACTGCCATCGGAATGGAATTCGCGGACTCGGATCGGGTCCTCGACCTCGCGTGCGGTTCGGGCCATACCTTGATTGAAGCGGTAACTCGCTTGTCCGGGCAGGCGCGGTTCTTCGGTTTGGATATTTCCGCAGTGGCGCTTGACCATGCCCGCCAGAACTTCGAGCGCGCTCGCATCGACGCTCAATTGATACGCGCCGAATGGCCGAGGCTTCCGTTTCGCGGCGGCGCAATCGACAAGGTAATCGCTTTCATGGCGCCGTTTCCGACGGTGATTCGCGAAATCGAACGCATACTGGCGCCCGGCGGCAAGCTGTTTATGGTCGCGCTAAGCCGCGACTCCATCACTTCAGCCTGGTACCGAGTGCGGGAGTCGATACTGCCTGGACCTTTCAACGATCGCCGCAACTACTCGGCGCGTGACCTTATCTCGGCGCTCGGACAATCCCTGGTGGTGGAGGAGTGGAGAATCCTGCACTGCGGTTCCGATCGGCCATTCTCAGGCGCGCTAGACCGCGCGATCGCGCGTTGGGTCCCGCGCTGGGGCAGGTACGTCGTTGTTCGATGCGCGAAGTCAGAGGATCGCTGAAGAGTCCCCGCTGGTAGGATCTCGGGCCGGCACGCCGTTGCCGCGGCGTAACAATGAACGGGCCAGTCTCCAGATCCGAGGCTCGACCTGGCGCAAAGTTGCACCCCACAATCGCTCATGCCAGCCCTGGGGCGGAAACATCTTTCGCAACCAGTCGTTCACCTCGAGTTCCAGCACCAGATGAATGCGATCGGTATTTCCTCGATTCTGTACCGAGTGCGGCAGGCATACATTGACGTACCACGCTTCACCCGCCTTCAACTCGATCCTGTTCCCATCGAGGATCCAGATCACGCCGGGATTTGAGACGATTGGAATATGGACGCGGATGCGCCCACGTTCGAAGCTCCATCGCTGGCCGCCGAAGTAGGCGTAATCGCGATGCTCGCCAATGGTCGCTCCCGCAGTAAGCTTCATCAGTCGCGCGCGCAGGACCCTGGTTTGGAAGGACTCGACCACGCTCCGCAGATGAGGCAACCCCGCATCCACCGATTGGCTCCCACCATTGAGGTTGAGCAACGGGATCGAAGCCCAAGTTCCCGGTACCGCGGAACGATCGGCCCAGTGAGCGATCCAGTCCGAGCGCGACTCGGCAACCGGAATTTCCGAGGCAAGAGGCGCCGGGTCGAACCACAGCGGGAGTTTGTATGCGCTCACCACGAAAAACAGTCTGGTTCCTTGGCGAATGGCCGTCAATAATGCGGGCGCCCCAGGGTTTCCAGTGAGATCCGCCATCTGGCCAGGACCGCGCAGCGTGGAGCAGTCTGCTGCGACTTATGGTGCCGCGGTTACCAGGTGCGATAGTGGGAGCTTTCAGTCGGCAGACGGCTCGGACGCCAGCATCGACGCAATGTAGTCCTTGCCGAAGCGAAGCTGATCATGGAGGTGGCTGTAGAAGAAGAGACCGGCCCGCCCGATAGTATCCAGATTGACAATTGGCTTTAGCGCGTCCCGGACAATGCGTACTTGCTCGGTGTAGTTCTGGGTATACACCGGATATGCATTTGCCAAGTAATGATGCTTCCATTCGATTACGTCCTCGCGCCTGATGAGCGAAAGTTGAGTTAACTCGTCTATTACTCTTTGCGCGAGTTCATCGGGGGTTAGTCGGTCGATAGGGTCATCGCGGAAGCACGGCGCTTCGACAACGAGCGAAGTTTCGTTGTCGGGAGCCATGTAAGCGGACCGGT
>JBGPNU010000022.1:0-17221 GCA_041487675.1 Binatus sp. (SeqCode) | reverse complement strand
TGGGTGATCGAGCCGGCGCTCGGAGTCGATCGCGCGATGCTCGCGTTTCTGCTCGACGCATACGACGAGGACGTGGTCGAGAACGAAGAGCGGATCGTGCTGCGGCTCGACCCGCGACTGGCGCCGATTAAGGTCGCGGTCTATCCGCTGCTCCGCAAATTGGGGCAGCCCGAGAAGGCGACCGCGGTTCGCGACGCGCTCAAGCGCCACTTCACGGTCGCTTACGATCAGGCGGGCTCGATAGGCAGACGCTATCGCCGGCAGGACGAAGTCGGCACGCCTTACGGTGTCACGATCGATCATCAGACGATGGAAGACGATACCGTGACGATCCGCGATCGCGACTCGATGACGCAGGATCGCGTGCCGATCGCACGGCTCGTCGAAGAAGTCAGCAATCGAATCGGCTGGACGCGGTAGCGGACGGGCGCCGGCGTCATCGCACCGGACTATCCTGAAAAGGGGCCTGAAAACGGGGAGAGGAGAGCAACGGTTTCACATGGGTCGCATTCATCCTGAGATCTACTTTTTCGGTGCGGGCGTGGCGGAAGGACGATCCGCGATGCGCAATCTGCTCGGCGGCAAGGGCGCCAACCTGGCCGAGATGGCGCGGCTTAAGCTGCCGGTCCCGCCCGGATTCACGATATCGACGCAGGTCTGCAACCACTTTTACGACCACGGCCACAAATACCCGAAGGGGCTTGCCGAGGGCGTGGCGAAGAGCATCGCGCGAATCGAAAAAGCGCTCGGCCGCAAATTCGGCGACCCGAAAGACCCGCTGCTGGTGTCGGTGCGCTCGGGGGCGCGAGTCTCGATGCCGGGGATGATGGACACGGTGCTGAATCTCGGCCTCACCGATGAGACGGTGAAGGGGCTCGAGAACATCAGCGGGAATCCGCGCTTCGCGTGGGATTCGTACCGGCGTTTCTGCCAGATGTTCGGCGACGTCGTGCTCAAGCTGAAACCGGAGAACAAGAACGATCCCGATCCGTTCGAGGAAATTCTCGATCGCATGAAGTCGGCCCGGGGCGTCAGCCAGGATACCGACCTCGGCGTCGATGATTTGAAAGAACTGGTCGGCGAGTTTCGCGCGCTGATCCGCTCGCGCGTCGGCCGCGACATCCCGCAGGATCCGAAAGAGCAGCTCTGGATGGCGATCGGCGCGGTGTTCGACTCGTGGCACAACGATCGCGCGATCTCATATCGGCGCATCAACAACATCCCCGGCGATTGGGGCACCGCGGTCACCGTGCAGTCGATGGTGTTCGGCAATCTGGGTTCCGATTGCGCCACCGGCGTCGCGTTCACTCGCGATCCAGGCACCGGCGAGAAGGGAATCTATGGCGAGTTTTTGCCCAACGCGCAGGGCGAGGACGTCGTGGCCGGAATCCGCACCGGGCGGCAGATAAGTCTCAAGGCCGGACGGATATGGGCCAAGCGCGCAGGTATCAGCGAGGCGGAGCGCGCGGCAAACTACCCGACCCTCGAAGAGAGCTTCCCGGCGGTTTATAAGGAATTCCTGAAGATCTCGGCGCAGCTCGAACGGCATTTCCGCGATACGCAGGACATGGAATTCACGATCGAGCGCAATCGACTCTTCATGCTGCAGACCCGAACCGGCAAGCGTACGGCGCAAGCCGCGGTGCGAATCGCCGTGGACATGGCCGACGAGAAGCTGATCGATCGCAAAACGGCGCTGAGGCGCGTCGAGCCCGAACAACTCGAGCAGTTTCTTCATCCGCGGCTTGACCCCGCCGCAAAGAAGACCGTGATCGCGCGCGGGCTTCCCGCCTCGCCGGGCGCAGTCAACGGCGAAGTCGTGTTCTCCGCCGATGAAGCCGTCGCGGTCGCCGCAGCCGGCCGCAAGGTGATCCTGGTGCGACTCGAGACCTCGCCGGAGGACATCCATGGGATGCAGGTCGCCGAGGGAATCCTGACTGCGCGCGGCGGTATGACCAGCCACGCCGCGGTGGTGGCGCGCGGAATGGGCAAGTGCTGCGTTGCCGGATGCTCGGCGCTGGAAATCGACTATGCCGGCGGCACGATGAGCGCCGCCGGCCACGTAATCCGGCGCGGCGAATACATCACGCTCGACGGATCGGCGGGCGAGGTGATCGAAGGGCGCGTGCCGACGGTCGATCCCGAGATGCCGCCGTTCTTCAAAAAGTTTCTGTCCTGGGCCGATATTGAACGCAAGCTGGGGGTGCGCGCCAATGCGGACACTCCGCACGACGCGCGCGTCGCGCGCGAATTCGGCGCCGAAGGGATTGGGCTCTGCCGGACCGAGCACATGTTTTTCGATCCCGAGCGCATCTCGGCGGTGCGGGAAATGATCATGGCCGAGAACCCGCAGCAGCGGAGCCGGGCGCTCGCCAAGATTCTACCGATGCAGCGCGAGGACTTCGTCGGAATCCTGAAGGAGATGGCGGGTCTGCCGGTGACGATTCGTCTGCTCGATCCGCCGCTGCACGAATTTCTGCCGCACGCGGATTCGGAGATTCGCGATCTCGCCGCGAAGATCGGAACTACTTTCGAACATCTAAAACAAGTGCGCCAGAGCCTGGTCGAGAGCAATCCGATGCTGGGGCATCGCGGCTCGCGGCTCGGAATCAGCTTCCCCGAGATTTACAAGGCGCAGGCCCGCGCAATCATCGAAGCCGCGTGCGCGCTTCGCAGGCAAGGCGTCAAAGTGATGCCCGAGATCATGCTGCCGCTGATCGGTGAGCGCAAAGAGTTCGACTTCCTTGCCGCCCAGATTCGCGAAGTCGCGGCCGAAGTGTTCAAGGAACGCGGGACCAAGGTGCCGTTCACGGTCGGCACGATGATCGAAGTGCCGCGCGCGTGTGTGACCGCCGATCAGATCGGCGCGGTCGCGGAGTTCTTTTCATTCGGCACCAACGATCTTACGCAGATGACGTATGGAATTTCGCGCGATGACTCGGGCAAGTTCCTGGGCGACTACCTGGACCGCGGAATCTACAAGAAAGACCCGTTCCAGGAACTCGACCCGGTCGGCGTCGGCGAACTGATGCGGATCGGAATCGAGCGCGGCCGCAAAGCCAACCGGAAACTGAAGATTGGCATTTGCGGTGAGCATGGCGGCGATCCGGCCAGCGTCAAGCTGTGCCATCGCTTGGGCATCGACTACGTATCGTGTTCGCCGTACCGGATACCCGTGGCGCGGCTGGCGGCGGCGCAGGCCGCGATCGAGGCGTCGCAGTCGAAGCGCGAATTCAAGGACGTGTAATCCTTGCGCGACTCCTTGCCGCCGGTCGAAGCGGGCAGCTATGCGAAGTAGTCTTCGGCGCGAATCGAAGGAACCTCGATCTGGTAAACCCGGTTGTCGCGAAGCACTTTCAAATTGACATTTTCGCCGGGACGACGATTGCGAAGCGCCTCGTAGAGAAATCGCCGATCGTTCACGTCGTTGCCATCGATCGAGATCACCAGGTCGCCCTGCTGCAAGCCCGCCTTTTCGCCGGGGCCGCCGGGCATCACTCCCGCAATCACCACGTGCTCGCGCAGTGTATACGAGAGCACGCCGAGCCACGCGCGCGGTACCGCGGTGGTGCGCCGCCCGTGCTGGATCAACTCATCGCGCACCGCGAGGAAATTCTCGCCCGGTACGCCAAGGATTGCGCGGCTCAAGTCGGCGAAGTTGAGGTACGACACCGCGACGACTTGTGCCCTGGTATTGCAGATTGGACCTCCACTCAACCCGATGCTCAGCGTTGACGCCGTGACGCATACGCACCTGTCGAGCATGAATTCCCATACCGCGTCGAACGGACCCAGGTAGGTGAAGATGCCGCAATCGGCGCAGCGCTTTTCGCCACCCAAGCTGGCGACGGTGAACGCTTCCGCTCCGACCACGCATTGCTCCGACGACACCACCTCAACGCAGGCCAGTTTGTCACGATCGATTTTCAGCAGCCCGAGCCCGGTGGTGTAGTCCTTGCCGACGATCTTCGCCTCGAGTTGCTCGCCGTTAGGCAGCGTGACGATCACGGTTTGTGCGCCGAGCAGCAGATAATGAACGGTGAGAATCAGCCCGTCGTGGCTGACGATGGTTCCGGTGCCACGGCGATCGGTCCCAAGGCCGATCGCAGTCGAGACGTGCGTCGATGGTATGTGCGAATGAACGCCAACCGTGGCGCGAAGAACTTTTTCGAGCAGAAATATCGGCGCGTTCACGATGGATGCTCCGCAAGTAAGGCTAGAACCGCAGAGGTGCGGTTTCAAGCGCCGATTTCGGCAGTGAGGAAAAAAAGAGGCGGTCCCCGACGAGACCGCCCCGCGCATGAAAAGTCTGAATGCTTATTTCGGAGTCTTGGCCGGCGCGTCGGGCATCGCAGTCTCGTTCGCCCGGATCGTCAGCGTCTGCAAAGCCTCGCCGAGGTCGAGCTCGCTGTACTTCTGATTCGAGTACAAGTCGTCGAGCCGCTTCACCGCCTTTGCGGGCGCCACCTCGCCCATCGATAGTTGTCCCGAGAGCTGATGGATGATTCTGCGCGCGCCTTTCCAATGAAACAAATCGGCCGCCGAGTTGAGCACCTCGAGCTTGCCAACGCTGACCCGCATCGCGTCGGAATAACCGTTGACGTAACCGTCCTTGGCCGCGTTGTTAAGCCGATTCCAGAAACTGCCATTGTGGTTGACGCTGGACGAAGCGAACGCGACAGCCCAGCTCGCAACAAACCCCAGCATTACGCCCGCGGCAAATTTCTTCATTTGGTGAAACCCCTTCCCCCGGAATCCGATGGAGATTTCTTTAGCAAAAGTACGTTATCAACGCAAAATCGGTTGCCACCAATTGGCGTTGCACTCGTCCGCGGTGCTGCTCGATTCGCTGCAATCTGCCGAAAGCCCCGCTTACCCGGCCCCTCGAGGCCGCTGCGGCTGCATGCTCCGCCACCCACAACCAGCGCGCATTCTAGACTAATTCAAGACCCGCGTAAATATGGGCATTTTAGGCCAGGTGAGCCAAGTTTCGGGATTGAATGGCCGCGCGCCGCGATGCCATCATCGTCCACTGTCCGGCCACCGTCCGGAATGGTTCCATGTCGATCGACGAGCAAATCTACAAACGAATACTCACTTTTATCCACAGGCCTGTGCATGAAAGTTTCGAATCGCTCACGCTCGAGGTCTTCCGCTATCAGTTCGAGTCGGTGCGTCCGTATCGGCGCTTCTGCGATGAGCGCGGCGTGAATCCGTCCACGGTGCGCCGGGTAGTTGACATCCCGGCGGTCAGCAGTGTCGCGTTCAAGTACGCCGATCTCTCGATTGATGATGCGACCTTGTCGCCCGATACGCTCGTTTTTCTGACCAGCGGCACCACCCAGGGACGCGAACGGCGCGGGCGTCACATCGTGCCGAATCCTGAGATTTATCGCGCATCGGCGATCGCGCATCTGCGCGCGATGTTGTTCCCGGATGAGCGCTGTATGGCGATGCTCGCGATACATCCGACGGCGGACAAGATGCCGGAGTCGTCGCTGGCGCGGATGATTAGCTGGTGTATCGAGGAGTTCGGCACGGGTGCGCAACTCGAGGCCGCATCGCGCGATCGCGTCGATACCGGCGCGGCGACTCGGTTTCTCGCGGAAGCCGAAGCAAAGCGCGAACCGGTCTGCATTCTTGGGACTACGGCGGCGTTTGCGGCGGTCTTTTCCGATCTACGCGACCGCGGCGCGAAACATCGGCTCGCGAATGGCTCACGGATGATGGATACCGGTGGCGCGAAGGGACAGACAACGCCGCTCCGGGCGCATGAAGTTATCCAGACGGCCGGCGAACTGCTCGCGATTCCGCCCGCAATGGTCATCAACGAATACGGGATGACGGAGTTATGCTCGCAGCTTTACGACGCGACGCCGCTCAATTGCCCCGGCGCAACCAATGCTGCAACCAATGCAAGTGACCGACTGAAAATTCCGCCGCCGTGGCTTCGGGTGACAGCGCGCGATCCAGTCACACTCATGCCGGTGGCGGACGGTGAAATCGGGCTGCTCACATTTTTCGATCTCGCCAACGTAGGCTCGGTGTCGGCGGTCATGACCGAAGACTTCGGTACCGTCGAGGCCGGTCGCGTCCGCGTACTCGGCCGCGGCGGCGCCGGTGAAGCGCGCGGTTGCGCGCTCGCAATCGGGCAATTTTATCCGACCGGACGAGTGCGAAAAGCCGGCGCGGCCTCGATAGATGCGCAGATAGACGCGGAGGTTGTTCGATGAGCGGGAGCTCCGGCGCGAGCGAAACGCCTTTGCGCCAACCAGACTCTCCCAAGGGCGCGGTGCACCGCAACTCATCGGGTTTGCGCGCATCGGATATCGCGTCCGCCGCCGCGCGTCTGCGTGCCGCGCAGAGTATCGCCCCCGACGCGTTGCGAACCGCGGACGCTTTATCGCGTGCGGTTGCGTTATGGCGGGACAGAAATTACGCACGCCGGTGCGATGCGATCGCGCAAATCGCGGGTCAGGCGGGATTTTCCGTCGCTTTGCTCGATGCATCGCTCGACGCGCTTCTGAAACCATTCAGCCACGCGGCGCTGAACTCGCTCGCCGCACGGTTTTCGAGTGCCGGCCGACCGGATAGGCCAGGCGTGCTCGGGTTCATCATGGCGGGCAATGTCGCTGGCGCCGGCATGCACGAAATAGCGATAGGACTAATCGCGGGTGCGGGCATGCTGGTCAAAACTGCCTCGACCGAGCCGGTCTTTTTCGATCAGTTTGCGCGCACGCTTGCCGAACTGGATCGTGAGGCCGCATCGCGCATCGTCGTCTTCAACTGGAGCCGTGCGCGCGATGATTTGACTGCCGCAATGGCCGCCAATTGCGATCGATTGGTGGCCTACGGCGACGACGCGACCATCGAGTCGTTTCACAACATACCTGCGGTCGTTTGTATACCTGCGGTTATCGGTTTCGGCAGCCGCGTGAGTGGCGCGGTGGTCGCACCTGGCGCGCTGGTTCCAGAGCGCATCGACGCCGTAGCAGAATCCCTCGCGCGCGATGTAGCGCTATTCGAACAACTCGGTTGTTTGTCGCTGCATCACGTTGTTGTCGTGAGTCGCAGCCGCGATGCGGCCCGCGACTTTGCGGCGCGAATGGCAACTGCGCTCGATCGGCTTGCGTATTCGATGCCGCCCGCGAAGATCCGGCTGCGCGACGCCGCTGAAATTCTTGGGCTTCGAGAGCGCGCGCGGTGGCGCCGCATCTCCGGCGAACCGATCGAACTTTTCGAGGGTCCGCGGCTTGGATGGACAGTGGTCTTCGAGCCTGAATCCACGCGTGACAACCCATCCGGCGAATCATTCGAAGTTTCTCCCGGCTTTCGCACCGTGCATGTGACTGGTGTGCGCGATGAGTCCCAAGTGCGCGCGAGTCTCGCCGCCGCATCGGGATCTGGCGCATCTGGATCGAGAAGTATTGAAGCGATCGCGGTTGCCGGCGACGACACGGAAACGCGCCGGATTACCGCGATGCTGAGCGCGCTCGGCGTCAGCTACATCTGCGCGCCGGGCGAGATGCAATCGCCGCCGCTCTTTTGGCGCCATGGTGGCGGCGCCTTTCTCGACATGATGGTGGCGTCGCGATGAGCGAACTCGGTGAACTATTCCGACAGAGTCTGGCGCAGACTTCCGACGCGCCTCTTGGACTCGAGATTTCCCGCGCTGAGGGAGTGTGGCTCGTCGCCGCCGACGGCCGACGCTACCTCGATTTCATCGCCGGAATCGGGGTCTCCGCCCTCGGCCACGGGCATCCCGAAGTGATCGCCGCGATCGAGGCGCAAGCACGCTGCCATCTGCACGTTATGGTTTACGGCGAGTACGTAATCGAGAGCCAGGTGCGATTTGCGCGGCGGCTGACCGAACTGCTGCCCCCGCAACTCACGCGCGTGTATTTTACCAATAGCGGTGCGGAAGCGATCGAAGGCGCGCTCAAGGTCGCACGCAAATTCACCGGCCGCGCGGGATTCGTCGCGTTCGACGGCGCGTATCACGGCGACACGATGGGCGCGCTCGCCCTCGCCGGGAATCCGGCGTTCCGCGAGCCGTTCGGCGCATTGCCGGGGCCGGTGCGCCATCTACCATTCGGTGACGAGAGCGCTCTCGACCGGATCGATTCGACGATTGCCGCCGTCGCGATCGAGCCAGTACAGGCCGAGGGTGGCGTGCGCATCGCCGAGGCCCCGTTCATGCGCGCGCTGCGTGATCGATGCGATCGCGCGGGCGCCCTGCTTATCTTCGACGAGGTGCTGACCGGCTTTGGCCGCACCGGCAAGCTCTTCGCGCTCGAACATTTCGGCGTCGTGCCGGATATCATCGTTATGGCGAAGGCGCTCGGCGGCGGGCTGCCGCTCGGGGCATTTTGCGGCCGCGACGACCTGATCGGCACGCTCGCGCACGATCCGCCGCTCGGTCATATCACCACCTTCGGGGGTCATCCGCTTTCATGCGCCGCCGGACTGGCCGCGCTCGAAGTAATCGTGCGCGAGCGTCTTCACGAGCGCGCCGCGGAGATTGGAGCAGAGCTCATGCGCAGGATTCTCGCGATGCGCTCGTCCAAAATAGTGGCAGTGCGGGGACTCGGAATGCTAGTCGGCATCGAGTTCCGCGATCCGGACTCGGCGCATCGCTTTGTCGCCGCGACAATCACGCGCGGCGTCATCATCAACTGGACACTCAATGCGGAAAACGTCGTGCGCCTTGCGCCTCCGCTGACGATTGCTCCCGCCGAGATCGATTTCGCACTGGACGCGATGCAAAAGGCGCTTGATGAAACCGCGAACTGAAGTCAAGGTGACAGCCAGTGTTGAGAGCCGGCGAAAATCCCTGCATCAAGCTAATGCCGGAGGTTCCCGATTTGTGAATCCCGGCGGAAACGACGCCCGGTCCGGGCTGACAAATACCGAATTCGGCCGCACCACTTCAGAATTCGTGTGGACGGAAGATGACGAGGAATCGCTCCGCGTACTCAAACTCGGCGGTGCGCTCGGCATCTTCATGCTGCTCGCGTATTTCGTGTACGATCAGCACCTGCGCGGACGCGAAGCGCCCGGCATCGGCCTTCACTGGCTGGTCCTCGGCATCACCTGCCTGTTCTTCGGTCTGGTCTGGACGCGCGCGTTCAAGCGCAATTGGAAATTCTGGACGCTGCTATACCTTTGTTTTCTGATTGCGATTTTCATCGCGATCAGCCACTTCACCGGAGATCCCGAGTCGCGCTTCATCGCGATAACCCTCTGTCCGCTGGCGACCGCCGCGTTCGTAAGCTGGGGCACGCGATGGCAGTTCGCGATGGCGCTCGCCGCGATCGCGGGCTACGCCGCGGGCCAGTACCTGGTCCCGATCGACACACCCTACGGCATGTACCGGTGGATGGGCTTGATCACGGCATTGATCTTCGCTCAATACACCACGGTTTTCATCGATCGATATCGGCGTCGCCTGAACAAGCAGGTTCACGACCTCGAAGAGGCCGCGCGCTTCCGTCAGAGCCAGATCGCGACGATGGCTCATGATATCCGCAGTCCGGTCGCGGCGCTCAGCGGCTACGTCAGTCTTCTCGAAGATGATGATCTGAGTCCGAAGGAGCGTACCGATCTGCTCGGTCGAATCGGCTCGACGGCCTGGAACATGAACCTCGTCGTCAGCAACGTGCTCGACTACTACGACCTCCAGGAAAACGCCGTCGTCCCCGCGCCGGTGGAACTTGACCCGAACATCGTTATCGCCGAAGTCTCGGAGGATTGCGCGGAGCAGGCGCGCCGCCGCCGCCTCACTCTGCGCACCGAGTTCGCGCGATTGCCCATTTGCCGTCTCGATCCGCGCCACCTCGACCGCATCGTCCGAAACTTGCTCGCACATGCGATCGGCCGGATGATCCGCGGCGAAGTCGTCGTGCGTACCGCGCTGCGCAACCAGATGATCGTCGTCGATGTCAGCGATAGCGGCACGTCGCTTTCATTGGCCGAGCTCGATGGCCTGTTTCAGGGCCCTAACAAGGACGGCAGCAGCGGTCCCGGAACCGGGCTTGGACTTTACGTCGCCCGCGCGATGGCCGAGTCGGTCGGCGGACGGGTGCAGGCGCGCCATGCCCCCGGGCGCGGACTCGCGCTGTTCGCGGAATTGCCGCTCGATGCTGCCGAACCGAGTCCGCGCACCAGCTAATCGGGTGCTGTCTTAATTCGATTACGCCAGCACCGCTAATCGAAGCGCGCTTGCCCGCTTACCGCCAATCGTCTAGCGTCATCAAGTACCTTGGTGAATCGTTCCCGCGGACTTTTCTGATAGCAGCTTCCATCCGTCTCGATTGCCGCCACATCCAAGCAAACTGCCGGGCGAATTCGATCTCATTGCGCGCTTATGCGCCCCAATCCGGCTCGGTTCGCGCACCATCCTCGGACCTGGCGATGACTGCGCGATTCTTTCTCCCTCGCGCGCGCCGATTCTTTTCACCATCGATTCGCTTGTCGAAGGCGTTCACTTCGACCTTCAATGGACCCCGCTCGGCGCCCTTGGCGCGCGCGCACTCACGGTCAATTTGAGCGACATTGCCGCGATGGGCGGGCGTCCGACCGCATGCGTCGTGAATCTCGCCGTCCGTGGCGGAATCTCTGCGCGGATGCTCGATCAGATCTATGCCGGCTTGCGAACCGCCGCGCGCACGGCAGCTACCGACATTGTGGGCGGTAATATCACCCGTGCGCGTCAGCTCTCGATCACGATTGCGCTGCTGGGGGAAGCCGGCCCGGGCGTCATGCGCCGCGACTCGGCGCGCCCCGGCGATGACATCTTCGTTACCGGCACGCTCGGTGACGCCGACCTTGGATGGCGGCTGCTGGCTGGCAAGCTGAGGGCTCGCATCCTTGCGAGCGCGAACACCAAAAAATATCGCGCCGCAAAACAGTATCTCGTCGAGCGCTTTCTCCGCCCGCAGGCGCGCCTCCGTGCCGGCCAACGCCTCGCCGCTCTCCGTCCGGCGCCCGCCGCCATCGACATCAGCGACGGCCTTCTTCAGGACCTTCGACACATCCTCGAGCGAAGCCGGGTTGGCGCGGAAATCGATGCGTCGCGAATACCGATTTCTCCGGCATATCGCGCGATCCTCGGCAACGATTTATCTCACGCGCTCGGCGGCGGCGAAGATTACGAACTCCTCTTTTGTGTCCGCCCCGGGCACTCCGAATCTCAACTGACGCGCCGCCTCGGCGTCGCGGTCCGGCGGATCGGGAAAGTTGTCCGCGGCCGGCGATTGAAACTCGTTGGTGCTGAGGCGCCGAAAACAGCAGGGTGGGATCAACTGCGATCGCGCAATTAAGTTAACAAGATGATGTTCTTGCTGCCGATTGCTATTGCGCTGCTCATCCTGCTCAGCGCCACGCTGGCCGCATCTGAAACCGCGCTGTTCTCGCTCGCGCGCATGGAGCACACGCGAGAGCAGATGAGCCTGTCGGTGCAGCACGCGCTCGATCGCCTGATGCGCCGGCCACTCGAATCGCTGATCGTCATCATCGGCCTGAACGAAGCCTGCAACATCTTTGCCGACTGCCTTGCGACCATTTTCCTGATCGCGTGGCTCGGCGACGACGTCGGTCCCTACGTCGCGGCGCCCGCGATGCTCCTGATCGTGCTGCTCTTTTGCGACATCACTCCCAAGACCTTCGCGCTCGGATTTCCTGCCGCGCTGACCTGGATTACCGCGCGTCCACTGGCGTTCATGGCGGATTTCGTTCATCCGTTCGCGCGTCATTTCACTCCGATTGAGAATGCTCCCCAGCCCGGCCCCGTCTCCGAGGCGGAATTCAAGGCGCTGCTCAGGCTCGGCGAGAACCAGGGTCAAGTAGAACCCGCCGAGCGCGAGATGATCCATCGGGTCTTCGACTTCGGTGCGCGCCGCGTGCTGGAGGTAATGACGCCTCGCGATCGAATCTTCTCGCTCGACATCGAGATTCCGGTCGCGCAACTGATGGCGGAAATCGCGCACGAGAGTTTTTCGCGGGTGCCGGTCTATCGTCGCAGCCAGGACAACATCGTCGGGATCTTGCACGCCAAGGATCTCGCTGCCCGCCGTCTCGACCCCTCGCCACCAAGAGTCGAGCGCCTGATACGGCCCGCTTATTTCATCCCGCCGGGCAAGATGCTTGCCGATTTGTTCGACGAGATGCGCCGCGGCCGTTTCCAAATCGCGCTGGTAGTCAACGAGTACGGGCGTTTGCTCGGTCTGGTCACGCTCGAAGATCTGCTCGAGGAACTGTTCGGTGAGATTCACGGCGAGTTCGACGCGGAAATTCCCGAGCTCACGCGAATCTCCGACAATGAATGGACCGCCTCGGGTGCGGTCGGGCTCGGCAAACTGGCCGACGCGCTCGCTCCGGCCCGCGTGGCCGATGTCTATGGCGGCGGAAAAACTCTCGGCAGCCTGATCCTGCGGCGCCTCGGGCGCGTGCCGCGCGTGGGCGAGAAGTTAAGACTCGGCGAGTTCGAGGCCACCATCGAGCGCGTGCGCGGCGCCGCCGTCGAGGTCGCGAGGTTGAAGCGATGACCATCGTCAGCCTCGTCGTCGCGTTGCTCGCATGCCTCGTAGTGCAGGCGTTTTTCGCCGCCTCCGAAATCGCGCTGGTCTCCGCCGACGATCTGAGAGTGCGCGCCGAAAGCGAAGGCGGCCACGAGCGTTCCCGCGTGCTCGATCGATTGCTTGCCAATCGCGACCGCCTGCTGGCGCTCACTCTGACCGGCGCCAACCTCGCCACCGTCCTGGCCGCGGTTCTGCTCACCAGCTTCCTGCACGGGATCGGACCGCACCTGGTTTACCTTGCGCCGTTTATTCTGACGCCGATCACGCTTCTGCTCGGCGAGGCGATTCCCAAGCTGCTCACGCTCGGAGATCCTCACCGGTTTGCGCTGTTCGCCGCCCGTCCACTGCGCTTTCTTGCGACCCTGCTGGCTCCCCTGCTTGGCGCGGAAACTATGCTCAGCAGATTGCTTCGCCGTCTCGCGGGAGTGCCCGCCGACGCCGAGAGCGTGTTTCTTACCCGCGAAGATCTCGCGCGATTGATGCGCCGGCGGCCCTCCGATGCCTCCGCGCAGCCCCCGCACGACGCTATCCTGCCCGCCGAGCAGCAGATGATCAGCCGTATCTTCCGCTTCTCACGCGCCGACGCGCGCAAGGCAATGGTCCCGCTGGTGCGTGTCGATGCGGTCCCGCAGGAAACCACGCTCGCGGCCGCGATCGAAACGGTGCGTCGCGAAGGATTCAGCCGCCTGCCGGTTTTCCGGCGTCGAATCACGGACATCGTCGGCGTCGTACACGTCTTCGATCTGCTGCGGGCGCCCGATCTGAGCCGCCCGGTGAGCGACGTGATGCGCCCGGTCAGTTATTTTCCCGAATCGATGCCGCTCGACGAGGTGTTGGTTGCGATGCAGCGGACCGGAGAAAATCTGTCGGTGATCGTCGATGAATACGGCGGCTCCGCCGGAATCCTGACGCTCGAAGATCTGATCGAGGAGATCGTCGGCGAAATCGAGGACGAACACGACCTCGGCGAAGAACTCGCCCGAATAGTCAGTCCGCGCGCGCTCTCGGTGGTGGGACGCGCGACAATCGCGGAACTCAACGAGCGTTTCGGCCTCAAGCTTTCGGAGGCCGACGAGTATGCTACCATCGGCGGGCTGGTGGTCGAACGACTCGGCCATATTCCCAAGCCCGGCGAAAAATTGATCGAAGGCGACTTGACGATAACCGTGACCCGCAGCGACGCCCGCGCGGTGCACGAGATAATGTTGAACCTTGCGCATCCGATCCGCCCCGAACTCCTGAAAAGGCGATGACCGAAAAGCGAATCCGCGATGTTCTGGGCAAGGTCGCGGCCGGCCGGATGACCGCAATCGCGGCGATCCGAATCCTGCGCGAGTTGCCCTTCGAGGATCTTGGCTTTGCGAAGATCGACAGCCACAGGAGCCTTCGCCGTGGCGTGCCCGAAGCGATTTTCGGCGAAGGCAAGACCGCCGAGCAGCTCGCAACCATCGGGCGGCGCGTGCTCGCCTCGGGCACCAACTTGATAATTACGCGCCTTGGCGAAGACAAAGCGCGCGCGGTCAGGCGCAAACTTCCAGGCTTGAAGTACCACCCCGGCGCTCGCATCGGCGCCATCGTGAAAGAGCGCGTGAAACCGTCAGGTCACGGAGTCGTGATGGTGCTATGCGCCGGCACTTCCGATATTCCGGTAGCCGAGGAAGCCGCCGCATGCGCCGAGCTGTTCGGAAATCGCGTCGCGCGGGTTTACGATGTGGGCGTGGCGGGAATCCATCGCTTGACTGCCAACCTCGAAGCGATTCGCAATGCGAGCGTCCTTGTCGTCGTCGCCGGGATGGAAGGCGCGTTGCCATCTGTCGTGGCAGGCCTGGTGGACAAGCCGGTTATCGCGGTGCCGACCAGCGTCGGCTACGGCGCATCGATGGGTGGCTTCGCCGCGCTCCTTGGAATGCTGAATTCCTGCGCGGGCGGCATCACGGTGGTCAATATCGACAACGGTTTCGGCGCGGCGCTCGCGGCCACTCTTATCAATCGGGTCGGAATCGAGCGCGACGGCCGCTGATGGCGAAACGCACTTCAATAACCAGCGGGCGCGCGCGGCGCGCGATCAAGATGGGCGAGCTCGCCTCGCAGGTCGGCTCGAGTTACCTCTGGAACCAGTTGCGCCGGCCGTTCCTGAGCGCGCCCGCACGCGACCGCGAACTGCTCGAAACCCACATCCGCAACGCGCAGCGAATCGTCGAGAGCTCCACGCAGCTTCGTGGCGCGTTCATGAAGCTCATCCAGATGCTCTCGATTCGCAAAGATCTGCTACCGGGAGAGGCGCTCGACGTGTTGCGCGCGACCCAGTCAAGTGTTCCCCCAATGAGCTTCGCGACCATCTCCGAACAAATTCGCAAGGAGATCGGTAAACGCCCTGAAGCGATATTCAGGAGCTTCGATCAGACCGCGTTTGCCGCCGCGTCACTCGGACAGGTGCATCGCGCGGTCACTCGCGACGGAATCGAGGTCGCGGTCAAGATTCAGTATCCGGGGGTCGAGGATACCGTCGAGCAGGATCTCCAGAATCTGAAACTGCTGCTACGAACACTGCAGGCGCTCGGCCATGACCTGATGCGCCAGCAGATCGACACCGGTGCCGTTTATAAGGAACTCGAACAGCGCCTGCGCGAGGAACTCGACTACCTGAACGAGGCGCGCAACATGATCGAGTTCGGGCGTCGCCTCGGCGGGGACGATCAGATCATGATCCCGCGCTACATCAAGGAGATGAGTTCGCGCCGGGTGCTCACGATGACCTACATCGACGGCTATCCGCTTGCCGACGTGATGGGTCCCGAGGTCGATTTCGAGCTGCGCGAATGGGTCGCGCATAAGATTCACGAATTTGCATGGCGCCAGATTCTAGAATTCGGAATGCTGCACACTGACTTTCATCCCGGCAATTATCTCGTCAGCCACCATCCGCGCCTTGGCGTGCTCGACTTCGGCTCGATTCGCCGCTTCCCCGAACCGGTGCGCAAGGCGAATCTGCAAGTCGCGCGTGCGATTCTGAGCGGCGATGACAAATCGCTCGGGGCTGCGATGGTGCGGCTCGGCTATCTCGATCGCGATCAGAACCCGGCCCCGATGGTCAACATAATTCACATCTTGTTCGAGCCCCTGATTACCGATCGCGAGTTCGATCCCGCCGAATACGATACCGTCGCCAAGGCGGCCAAGGTCGGCGAAATTGCGCTCGAGAATCGGCTCTACAAATCGCCGGCCCATAGCGTGTTTCTGATTCGCGCGCTGGTCGGGCTGGAAGGAATCATCCGCGGCCTCGGAGTGAAGACGAACTACCGGCGTATCTTCGCGCGAGCGGTCGAGCGGATTGCGCCGTGACCGGCATGATTAAATGACCGGTATGATTAAATGACCGCGGCCGCGCCGGTTCCTAATTCGGCAATTCTCGACGTATTCGAGCAGTATCGAGATTTTCACTTCCGGCGCATCCCGGCGCGCCGCGTGACGGGCGAAAAAAGCGCGCTCAAATTCATCGGCGAGGTTGGTTTCTGCACCGGATTCACCGCCGGCCTCGGCGTGCCGTGCCTGCGCGAGGCGATCGCGGGAACCCGCGAACCTACAATGCCCGAGCACATCCAGCACGACTACGCCATTGGGATGACCTGGCGAATCAAGGACGCGCTGCCCGAGCGCCGACTCGTTTACTACGGCAAGGTGATCGCGGGACGCCCGAGCTTTATCGCGCGCGATCTCCTTGGCGCGTTCCTTAGACTTCGCGTCGAGCCCGGCGGATACCGGAAGCTGTACGCAAACGGCGGACTGTCGCATTGCGGCAAGCTCGTGATGGACACGCTCAGCAAACGCGGTGCGGCGGAGACCCGGGTGCTGAAATTGTCCAGCGGCTACGCGCAGCCGTCGCGCCGCGCCGTGTTCGATCGCGCAATGAAGACTCTCCAGGAAAAATTTCTCGCGCTCAAGGTTGAGGAACGCGCGGACCCATTCAGTTACGTCTGGGACACGATGGAGCATCGATGGCCCGACGCAATCGCCGAGGCACGGGGATTCACGCGCAGCCAGGCGGCGTACCTGATCGTCCGAAGAATTTTCGAGACAGCCGCCTTCAGCAGCGAGCGCGCGATCGCGCGAATTTTCGGCATCGATCAAGCCCTGGTCGAAAGCGCGGCTCGCAGCCTCGAGCGTGAACGAATCATCGTCCGCGGCGTGCGTATCCCCGGCCATCCAGGCGCTATGAGCGTTCTTTCCAGCTTGATGCCCTGACCATAATCTTCCCGACGGGAAGTCCGAAACCTGTAAGGGGTTTCGGTAGAAATGGATCCTTTCCCCCCGCCGCACTCCGGATAGCGTTCGCAAAGTAGCGCGCGGTCTCTACCAGCGCTCGTAGTGCACGGCGCGCCGCTCGTAGCCCGAGCCGCGCAGGAGATCGCGCAATTGGATCACGCCGTTGCCGACCCCGCAGATATAGAACTGGCGCGTGCGATAAGTGTCCGCAAGAATCCATCGAGCATTTACCAACTCCAGCAGCCGATCGTAAGTCTTTTCGGGAGAAGTGATTATCGTCTCGTACGAAAAATTCGGCGCCATCCGCGCAAACTCGTCGAGTTCGCTGGAATAGAGGATATGCGCCCGGTCCCGCGCCGCGTAGATGAGATGCATCTTGG